>NZ_JBFARO010000041.1:0-66224 GCF_040677125.1 Actinomadura sp. NPDC049382 | reverse complement strand
GATCTCGACCCGGCGCCCGGCCAGGCCCGCCGCCCACCGGCCGCCGCGCGCGGCGCCCCGGACGGCGCCGTCCACGACCCGGTCGTCGAACCGGGCCAGCGCCCGCGCGGCGGCGAACGCCGGACGCACGACCACCGCCCCGGCGGCCCGCTCCAGGAACAGCCATTCCACCGCCCATCCGGGCGCCGGAACCCGCCGGGCGGCCCCGACCGCGCCCACCGTGAGCACCGCCAGGGCGCCGGACAGGACGAGCACCTCCAGGTCGGGGCCGCCCTCGTGCGGCATGCCGAGCATGCGTCGCCAGGCGTCCGCCACCGCGGGCACCCCCAGCACGCCGAGCACCGCCGCCGCGAAGGCCAGCATGACCAGCGGAGCCCGCCCGAGGACCGGCACCCGGATCCCCGCCCCCACGACAGGACGGAACACCGCGAACAGCGCCTTCGCCGCGTAGGCCGCCGACAGCACCGACGCCGCGAGCCCCACCGCGAGCAGCCCGGCGGGCAGGCCGCGCAGCACCTCGTCCTTGGTCACCCACAGCGACAGCGGCGGGACGCCCGCCAGCGCCAGCGCCCCCACACCGAACGCTGCGCCGACGAGCCGGTGCCGCCGGGCCGCACCGCGCAGTTCGTCCAGGCGCTCGGTCCCGAGAGCGGTCAGCCAGACGCCCGCGCAGAGGAACAGCAGGCTCTTCACCGCCGCGTGCGCGACGAGCTGGGCCGTCGCCCCGCCCACCGAACCCGCTCCGGCGCCCAGCACCATGAAGCCGATCTGCGCGCACGTGGACGCGGCGAGGAGCTGCTTGAGGTCCCGCTGGGCCAGCGCGACGGCGCCCAGCAGCAGGGCGGTCACCGCACCCGCCCACGACACGAGCGCGTCCGCCCAGCCGGTCGCGGCCAGCAGCGGATGGACGCGCATCAGCAGGTACGCCCCGGCGGCGACCATCGTGGCCGAATGCAGCAGCGCCGACACCGGGCTCGGGCCCGCCATGGCCCGCGCCAGCCAGAACGAGAACGGCAGCTGCGCCGACTTGCCCAGCGCGGACACCACGATCCCCGCCGCGACCAGGTCCCGCCAGGGGGCGTCCGCCTGCGCGAGCGCGTCCAGCCGCAGCGAATGGGCGCCCGCGACCGCGAAACCCGCCGCCGCGTACAGGCCCAGGTCGGCGGCCCGGGTCGTCAGGAACGCCACGTCCGCCGACCGGACCCGCTCGGCGTCCGGCCACACGTAGCCGATGAGCGCGTACGACATCGCGCCCATGACCTCCCAGCCCATCAGCAGCATGAGCAGGTCCGTGGCGGTGACCGTGACCGCCATCGCCGCCGCGAACAGCAGCATCAGCGCGTGGAAGCGGACCCCGTACCGCTCCCCCGCCGCGAACACCAGCACCGCGACCAGGACGACCGCCAGGGTCACCAGCAGCACGGCGGACAACCCGTCCACCGCCAGCCCGCCCAACCGTACGGCCGTCATCCCTGCCCCCTGTGGGGGGCGACCCCCCACACCCCCCGGTTCGCTGCGCTCATCCCTTGAGGTCCCCCGCCTCATCTGTCATGTCGACGTCCCGCGCCCGGAACAGGGCGGTGACCACGGCGAAGCCCATCGCCATCTCCAGCGCCATCACCGTGATCGCGACCAGCACGAGGACCTGCCCGTCCGGCAGGCCGGGCGACACCCAGAACCAGAACCCCGCCGCCGCGACCACCACACCGTTGATCATCAGTTCGAGGCCCATCATCAGCATCACGACCGACTGCTGGGACAGCGCCCCGAACAGCCCGACGCAGAACAGCGCGGCGGCCAGCAGCAGGAACGTCTCAAGCGTCATCGCCGTACCGCCCCCGGTGCGTCGCCAGCACCACCGCGGCGATCATGGTGGCCAGGATCGCGATCCCGATCACCATCATGACCAGCATCTTCGCCCCCATGATCGACTCGCCGAGCGCGAACGTCGGGTCGCGGGGCGGGCGGCCCGACCGCTCCGGCCACGGCACGGCGAAGATCCCGGCGGCCAGCGCGGCGAACAGCCCGGCCGAGATCCCGGCCGCGCCGCGCGCGTTGTGCATCATCGTCATCGGCATCAGCCCGGCGGGGTTCATCATGTACATGACCATGAAGACCGCCATCACCAGCATCTCCATGATCATCATGAGCACGACCAGCACGCCGAGGTAGTGCAGGTCGATCAGCAGCAGCTCCGCGCCCACGCACAGGAAGGACGCGAGCAGCGCGAACGTCGCCCGCGCCATCGAGTCGACGACGAACACCGCGACGCCGGCCGCGACCGCGAGCACGGCGAGCACCCAGAACGCGGCGTCCTCCATGAACTCCCTCCTCTCAGACGACGACGATCGCGACGACCAGCATCTGCAGCAGCACGGCGGGGATCAGCACCGTCCACGCCGCCGCCATGGCCCGGTCCATGCGCAGCACGGGCACCCGGCCGCGCGTCCACACCAGCAGGGCGAGGACGGCGCACGCCTTCACCAGCGACCACAGCCACCCGGGCAGCAGCGGGCCCGCGCCGCCGCCGAGGAACAGCGGGACGGCGGCGGCCGCCGCCACCGCGAGCAGCCCGTACCGGCCGGCCAGGAAGACGAGCCGGTCGGGGCCGGACAGCTCCGCCATCGCGCCCCCGGCGAGGTCGCCGCCCAGCGGATGCCCGAGCGGCCCCCAGAACGCCATCGCCAGCGCCGAGAGCAGGTAGACGGCGAACGCGACCGGCATCCAGACCGCGAACCACAGCCCGTGCTGCGCCGCCGCGATGACCCGCAGGTCCAGCGAGTGGGCGCCCAGCGCGGCGGTGATGAGCGCGAACATGTGCGGCAGCTCGTAGGCGAGGCCCTGCGCGACGAACCGGTACCCGCCGACCAGCGCGTACGCCGAGTTGACGCCCCATCCGGCGAGCCACACCGAGGCCCAGGCGACGACCTCCATCGCGTTGAACCAGACGACGCCGACGCCCGACCCGACGGCCGCCCGGTCGCCGAACGGCACCACCAGCGCCGCGAGCGCCGCCGCCACCGGCAGCGACACCACCCCGACCGCGGTCAGCAGCCGGTCGGCGCGGTGGGTGGCGCGCCGCTGCACGGTCAGCAGCCGCACCGCCTCCTGGAACGGCGCGGCGGGACGTCCGGCGAGCGCCCCGCTCAGCGTCGCCGCCGCGACCGCCAGCACACCGATGACGACCACCTCAACCATCGGCGAGCGTCCCCAGATCGGGGTCGAGGCTCGCCACGATCAGGCGCGCCTCGCCCAGCTCGGCCCCCTCCAGCAGCGCCGGCAGCGCGTCGAGCGCCTCCCCCGCCGGCATCGGCCGCGGCGCGTCCGCGCCTTCGATCTCCCTGAGCCACCCCTCGACCCGCTCCCGCACACCGCCGACGCCCCGCGTCATCCACCGCAACACAAGGGAGCGCCGGATCCTGCGGGTGAACGGCGCCAACCGCTCGGACGGGACGCCGCCGGTCAGGGTCTCGTCCCGCAGCGCGGCGGCCCGTTCCGCCGCCGCGTCCCAGCCGGCGACGCGCAGGAACCGCGAGAGGCTGTCGAGGCGGGCCGCGACGCGCCGGTCGTCCGTCCAGAAGGTCCCGTCCGCCCGGTCGACGGCGATGGCGTCCGCGGCCTGGACGACGTCCCCCTGCAACGTCAGGTCGACGCGCAGCCCGGCGGGCCAGTAGGGCAGCACCGGCCCGAGCGGCACGTGCAGGACGTCCAGCCGCAGCCCGTCCCGGTCGTCGGCCCGGTCGGCCATCACCGCACCGGACTCCAGCGGAGCGCGCTCCCCGCCTTCGGCCGGGCCGTCCAGCCCGCGCCGCCTCGGCTCCGGCATGTCCCGCCAGACGGTCTCGATGGCCTCGGCCAGCGCCGGTCCGGGACGGCCGCAGACGACGAGCGTGCCCGTCTCGGCGGGGGCGAGCGCGGGCCGCCACCGGCGCCGCCGCAGCTCGGCCTCGACGGCGAGCCGGTCCGCGGTGCCGTCCGCCGCCGCCACGACGAACGGGCGCGGGTCTCCGGTCACGCCCACCGCAGTGCCCCCTCCCGCCACGCGTAGAGGACGCCGACCAGCAGCAGCGCGAGGAACACGAACATCTCCACGACCGCCTTCACGCCCACCGACGCGACGACGAGCGCCCACGGGAACATGAAGACCATCTCCATGTCGAAGGCCAGGAAGACCATCGACACCGTGTACCAGCGCACGTGGTAGCGGGACAGGGCGTGCTCGGCCGGGCGCGCCCCCGACAGGAACGGCCCGCTCTCGAACCCGCGCGGCGCCAGCGCGAACGAGACCGCGTACACGCCCGCGACGAGCGCCAGGACGAGGCCGACCACCGAGAGGGCGACGGCGTACGGCGGCATTGCCCCTCCGGGGTATCGGTGGACCGGCTAGTCCGCCTCTACCTGATCGGAAGGGCCGCGAAACATCGCCTCACCCCGAGATGTCCACCCCCTCCGGCCGGGCCGCGCGGCGGCGGCGCAGCCGGGCACCGAGGGTGACCAGTCCGATCCCGACCCCGTAGATCGCGACGTTGACCGCCGCGTAGCTCCACGGGACGGCGTCGGGATCCTTCACGAAGGCCCGGGTGTCGCCGCCGACCCACGCCCGGGTCAGCGTCATGGTCTGGAACGTGAACGCGAACGAGTGGACGGCGACGTAGGACAGGTAGGCGGCCACCCGGTCCCGGACGAGGTAGCCCAGCGGGAGGGGCAGCAGCAGCATGAGGATGAGTTCCATGCCGGACAGCGTCGCCCGGCCGGCGCGCACCGCACATCCAGGGCAGCGCTGGAGAAAACGCACGTGGTGGCACGGATGTGCACGGGTCCGCCGGAGCTGCATGATGGCGGGATGCGCATCCGCCCTGGCCTCGCGTTGCGTCCCCGAGTGGCGCTGCCCGCGGGCGTGTTCGCGGCGGGCGCGGCGGCGCAGGCCGTGCTGTCCGCGCGGCCGGGGCAGGGCGACCCGGCTCCGGTGCTGGCGGCGACGCTCGCCGTCCTCGCGATCCCCGTGCTGTTCGGCTGCCTGGTCGGGTGGCGGGTGCCGGACGGGCAGGTGGGCGCGGCCCTCGCCTGGGTCGGTGCCGCGCCCGCCGCCGTGTTCGCGGTCGAGCTGTGGGGCGAGACCGATCTGACGCCGCACCCCCTGCCGGGCGCGCACGCGCTCTACGCGGTGAAGCTCGGCGCGTGGGTGTGGAACCTCGCCGGGTTCGCCGCGCTGTGCCTGGTGTTCCCGTCCGGCCTGCCGCCCGGCCGGCGGTGGCGCGCGGTCGCCTGGACGGCCGCGGCGACCGGCGTCGCGGTGAACGCCGCCGTGTCCTGGACCGCCCTGTCCCTCCGGGACGGCCCGTTCGAGGTGCCCGCCACGCTGGCCGCGTTCGGGGCGCTGCTCGCCTGCCTGTGCGCAGTCGTCCTCGGCCCCGTCGCCCGCTACCGCGGGGGCGGCGAGACGACCCGCCTGCAGCTGCGCTGGCTGGTGCTGGGCGCGGGCTCGGTCCCGGTGCTGCTGGCGTGCGGCTGGGCGGCGCAGACCTGGTGGGACGCGCCGCCCGACGTCGCCTACTCCGGTTTCCTGCTGGCGATGCTGGTCGCGGTGCCCGCCGCCGTCGCCGTCGCCGTGCTGCGCCACGACCTGTTCGACGTGGACCGGCTGCTCGGCTCCTCCCTCGCCTGGCTGCTCACCTCGCTGGTCTCCGCCGGGGTGTTCGCGTGCGTCGGCTACGCGGCCGGCGGGCTGCTCGGCGCGGAAGGCCGGCTCGGGGTGAGCGGCGCCGCGTTCGCCGCCGCGCTGGTGCTCGTCCCGCTGCACCGGCAGGTCAATGACCGGGTCGGGCGCCTGGTGGACCGGGAGCGGTTCGTCCTGGACGCCCGGCTGCGCCGGTTCGTGCGCGAGGTGCGGGACGGGACGGCGCAGCCGGAGTCGGTCGAGGCGGTGCTCCGGGACGTCCTCGACGATCCGGGGCTGCGGCTGCTCGTCCGGCTCCCGCACGGGGCGTCCGGCGAGTACGCCGACCGGTCCGGCGCGCCGGCCGTCCCGGAGCCGGGCCGCGCGCGGGTCCCGCTGCGCACCGGCGAGGTCGAGGTCGGCGTGCTCGTCCTCGGCGCCGCGTCGGCCCGCCGGCTGCGCCGCGCCCGGCACGCGGCGGTGGAGGCGCGCCTCCCGATCGAGGTGACGCGGCTGCGGCTGGAGCTGCGGGCCGCGCTGGAGGAGGTGCGGACGAGCCGCGCCCGGCTGCTGTCGGCCTCCGCCGAGGAGCGCCGCCAGCTCGAACGCGACCTGCACGACGGCGCGCAGCAGCACATCGTCGCGGCCGGCATGCGGCTGCGCTCCCTCCAGCGCCGCCTCCCGGCCGGGACGCCGGAGCACCGGGACGTCGACGCCGTCGTGGAGACCCTCGAGTCAACGGTCGCCGAGCTGCGGCGGCTGGCGCACGGCGTCCGCCCCGCCCGGCTCGACGACGGCCTCGCCGCCGCGCTGCGCGCGCTGGTCGCGGCGAGCCCCGTCCCGGTGCGGCTGTCCGTGCCCGCGGAGCTGCGGGCCGGGGAGGTCGCGGCGACGACCGCGTACTTCGTCGTGTCCGAGGCGTACGCGAACGCGCTCAAGCACGCGGGCGCCGCCTCGCTGGCGATCGAGGTCGCCGAGTGCGGCGAGGCCCTGCGCGTCGCGGTGTCCGACGACGGCGTCGGCGGCGCCCGCGGCGGGTTCACCTCCGTCCGGGACCGGGTGGCGTCCGCCGGCGGGGAGCTGACGGTGTCCAGTCCGCCCGGCGGCGGCACGGTGGTGGAGGTGAGGATCCCGCATGCGGATCGTGGTGGCCGATGACTCGGTGCTGTTCCGGGAGGGGCTCGTCCGGCTGCTGGCCGAGGCGGGGCACGACGTCGTCGCCGCCGTCGGCGACGCGGACGCGCTGGAGGCGGCGGTCGCCGCCGCCCGCCCGGACCTCGCCGTCATCGACGTGCGCATGCCGCCGACGATGACCGACGACGGCGCCCGCGCCGCCCGGCGGCTGCGCGCGGCGGTGCCGGACCTGCCGATGGTGCTGCTGTCGCAGCACGTGGAGACGCGGCACTCGGTCCCGCTGGTGGCGTCCGGCGGGTTCGGCTACCTGCTCAAGGACCGGGTGCTGCGCGTCGACGACTTCCTGGACGCGCTGGAGCGCGTCGCCGGCGGCGGGTCGGCGCTCGACCCCGAGGTCGTCGGCGCGCTGCTCTCCCCCGGCGGCCGGGGCTCCCTGGCGGCCCTGACCGGACGCGAGCACGACGTCCTCGCCCTGGTCGCCGAGGGCCACACCAACGCGGCCGTCGCCGCGCGGCTCCACCTCGCCGAGCGGACCGTCGAGACCCATATGCGGTCCGTCTTCCAGAAGCTCGGCATCGCCGACGACGGGGACCGGCACCGGCGGGTGCTGGCCGTCCTGGCGTACGTGTCGCGCTAGGTCCGGAGCGCGGCTAGGCGTTGCGGTCGCGGTCGGCCGCGGCGGCGGCGAGGATCATCTCGTCCACGACCCAGCGGGCCCGCGGGGACAGGTCGACGAGGGCGCGCAGCACCTCCGGCCGGATGACGCCCTGCTCCACGTCCCGCCGCAGCGCCTGGATCGTCAGGTCGTCGCCGATCGGCGCGGACTCGCCGGCGAAGCCGAAGTAGCCGATCGGCACGCCGAAGAACGTGGCGAGCGCGGTCAGCGTCCTCAGCTGCGGGTTCTCCTGCCGCCCGGTGCGCAGCTTCCACACGGTCGTGGACGAGATGTCCTCGCCGGTGGCGCTCGCGATGGCGGCGGCCGTCTCCACGTTGTTGCGCGGCGGCGGGGCGTCCGCCGGCCACAGGTTCCGGATCAGCCACTCGACCTTCTCGGCCAGCGACGCCCCCGGCGAGACCCCGTCCGCGTGCTCGCGCATCATGCCCCTCCCCATGTCAGTGATTTTAGTTGACCACATCAATGCTCGTCAGCCAAGGACACGCGCCGTCCCGCCGGCCGGGACCGGAGAGGGAGGCGGCGGCTCCCCCTCAGGTCGGAACCCGCTCCGCCCCGCCGGCGAACTTTGCCGAGGCCCGTTGCAAAGGGTCTTTGCAACTCCTAGCGTCGGCGGCATGAAGGAGCAACCGGCCCCCGAGGTGATCACCGACCCGGCGCAGGTGCGGCTTCTCGCGCACCCGCTGCGGCGGCGGATCGCCGAGGTGCTGCGGCGCGGCCCCGCCTCGTCCACCACCCTCGCCCGCGAGCTCGGCGAGAGCACCGGGTCGACGAGCTACCACCTGCGGCAGTTCGCCAAGCACGGGTTCGTCGAGGAGGTCCCCGAGCTGGCGCGCGGGCGGGAGCGCTGGTGGCGGGCGGTGCCCGCCGACCGGCGGCTGCCGCCCCACCGCGAGCAGTCGCCGGAGATGCGGGCGGCCGTGGCGGAGGTGACCCGGCTGGAGTTCGCGAACGAACTCGACATGCTCGACCGCTACCTGCGCGAACGCGACGGCCTCGGCCCCTGGGCGGACGCGCTGCTGTACTCGTTCGGCACCGTCACGCTGACGCCCGACCAGGTGCGCCCCTTCTTCGAGGAGTACATCGCGCTCCTCTACCGCTACAAGCGCGCCGACGACGACCCGCCGCCCGGCGCGCGCACCCTCCACGCCAGGTTCCTGGCGTTCCCGGAGGTCTAGAGCCCGGGCCGCCGAGTTGCCCCTCGCCGGCCCGGACGGGCGGAAGCCCGCATCACCACGCCGAACGGCGTGTTCCACGCAACGCGAACCCCCACCGGAAAGGAGAGCACCTCATGCTGCTCTCACGCAAACGCCGCCTCCTCACATGGGCGGTCCTGCTGACCTGGGTCGTGGTCACGATCCTCGCGACGCCCCTCGCGGGCCGCCTCTCGGACGTCGTCCAGGCGAACTCGTCGGCGGAACTGCCGCGCGGCGCCCAGTCCACGCGGGTCGAGGAACTCGTCCCCCGCTTCCCCGGCGGCGAACTCGCGCCGGGCGTCATCGCCTACGTCCGGCAGGCGGGCATCACCCCGGCCGACCGCGCGAAGGCCGAGACCGACCGGACCGCCCTCGCCCCGCTCGCCGCCGGGCCGATCGGGCGGGCCGTCCCGTCCGCCGACGGCAGGGCGCTGATGCTCACCGTGCCGCTGAAGGACGACGACGCCCTCACCGACCGGGCCGAGCGGCTCCGCGACCGGGCCTTCTCCAACGCCCCGCCCGGCCTGGAGGTGCGCCTGGCCGGCCCGGCGGGCGCCGCCCTCGACGTCGGCGACGCCTTCGAGAAGGTCGACAAGCCCGTCCTGATCGCCACGGTCGCGCTGGTCGCCATCGTGCTGCTGCTCACCTACCGCAGCCCGGTCCTGTGGCTGCTGCCGATCGTGAACGCGGCGATCGCCCTCCAGGTGACCGGCGCGGTCGTCTACCTGCTCGGCAGGCACGCCGGCCTCTACGTCGCGGACGGGACGTCCACGATCCTCAACGCCCTCGTGTTCGGCGTCTCGACCGACTACGCGCTGCTCCTCCTCGCCCGCTACCGCGAGGAGCTCCGCCGCCACCCCGACCGGCACGACGCGATGCGGGCCGCGCTGCGCCGCGCCGCCGCGCCCATCGCCGCGTCCGCCGCGACGGTCTCGCTCGGCCTGCTGTGCCTGCTCGCCGCCCGCATGGGCTTCAACTACGCCCTAGGCCCGGTCGGCGCCATCGGCGTCGCCGGCGGCCTGCTGGTCGTCATGTCGCTGCTGCCCGCGCTCCTCGTGATCCTCGGCCGCCGGGTGTTCTGGCCGCGCATCCCCCGCTGCGGCGACACCCCGTCCGGCCGCGGCGCCTGGGACCGCATCGGCCACCGCATCGCGGCCCGGCCCCGCCTGGTCTGGATCGGCGGCCTGGCCGTCCTCGGCGCGCTCGCCGCCGCCTGCCTCGGCATCAGCACCGGCTTGGACCGCGCCCACTTCCTCACGAGCACGCCCAGCTCCACCGTCGGCGAGAGGCTGCTCGCCCAGCACTACCCCGGCGGCCAGGGCCGCCCGCTCCAGGTGGTCACCGAGAAGCCGGACACCGTCACCGCCGCACTCCGCGACGCCCCCGGCGTCGCCCGCGTGGGAACGCCGCAGACCTCCGCGGACGGCCGCCTGGCCAGGTTCGAGGTCGTCCTCGCCGCGCCGCCCGACAGCGCGGCGGCGAAGCGGACCGTCCGCGACCTCCGCGCGGCCGTCCCCGACGCGCTGTTCGGGGCGAGCACCGCCGCCGAGATCGACCTGGCCGACGCCCAGGCCCACGACCGCACAGTGGTGATCCCGCTCGTCCTGGCCGTCGTGCTGCTCATCCTCATCGCCCTGCTCCGCGCGCTCGTCGCGCCGATCCTGGTGGTCGCGACGGTCGTCGGGTCCTACTTCGCCGCCCTCGGCGCCTCCTGGCTGCTGTTCAGGCACGTGTTCGGCTTCCCCGCCCTCGACATCCAGGTCGCGCTCATGGGCTTCCTGTTCATGGTCGCCCTGGGCGTGGACTACAACCTGTTCCTCGTCTCCCGCGTCCGCGAGGAGACGGTGCGCGCCGGCCACCGGACCGGCGTCCTGCGCGGCCTGGGCGTCACCGGCGGCGTCATCTCCAGCGCCGGGCTCGTCCTCGCCGCCACGTTCGGCGTCCTCGCCGCCATGCCGGTCACGATGATGGTGCAGATAGGCGTCCTGGTCTCCCTCGGCGTCCTCCTGGACACCTTCTTCGTCCGCTCGGTCATCGTCCCCGCCCTGGCCCTCGACGCGGGCCCCCGCTTCTGGTGGCCCGCCCGCCGCACCCCCCACCCGGCCGCACAAGCCCACCCAAAGCAGCCGGCACACCACTGACCACGTAAAAAGGCAGGCCGGCGGGCCGGCGGTCCCGCACGAGCACGTCATCGCCACCTCCGACGACTCGCGGCCTGACGACTACGCGCGCCAGGCCGTCCGAGCCCGCGCCCGCAAGAAGGCCGCCCTGTGGTCCGCGGCGGGACTGGTCGGATTCGTGGTGAGCCTCTTCGGCATCGGGCTCCCCTACGTCACCTGATCGGGCGCCACCGGATCAGCAGTGACAGCAGGACCGGGCCCAGGGCGAGGCTGAACAGCACGTCGGTGAACCAGTGCTCGTCCGCGACGGTCAGCGCCACCGCCGTGACGCAGCCGGTCGCCAGCGCGATGCCGCGGCGGCGGTGCGCGGGCAGCCGGACGGCGGGAAACGCGACCACCAGCAGTTCCAGGATGAGCCAGATGAGCACGAACGCGTTGAGGGTGTGGCCGGACGGATAGGCGTTCCCCTGGGCGAACAGCACGTCCATGCCGCTGTAGGGGTAGGTCCGCGGGATCACCGCCTTCAGGCCGTTCTGCAGCAGCGACAGGCCGACCACGATCACCGCGCTCGCCAGGAGGGGCCGGGGCGACCGCGTCCGGACGCAGGCGATGACGGACAGCGGAAGGATGAGCAGGACCAGGTCGCCGCGCTGGCCGAACTTCGTGGCGAGGTGGACGGCCGTGAGCAGGCCGTCCCGGACGTGCGCGTCGAAGAACTCGTGGGCCGTCCAGTCGAGCCGCCTGAGCGGGCCGTCGAGGAGCACGTCCACGGTGACCAGCACCATGATCGCGACGGGGAGCGCGTACGCCCCCCACCGCACGGACGCGGCATGCCCGCGCACCGCCGTCTCCGCCCTCACGGCGTGAGGATCGCGCGGCCCCGCACGCGTCCGGCGTCCAGGTCGCCGACCGCGGACTGGAAGTCGTCCAGCGCGTACTCGCGCGTGTGCAGCGTGACGGCGCCGCGGGCCGCGAGCGCCATCAGGTCGCACAGGTCGTTGTAGGAGCCGACGAGGTTCCCGATGATGTTGATCTCGGCGGAGATGATGTCGATCGTCGGGACGTCGATGTTCTCGCCGTAGCCGACCACGTGGTAGTCGCCCGCCTCCCGCAGCATCCGCAGCCCCTCGGCGGTCGTGCCGCCCTCGCCGACGAAGTCGAGGACGACCTCGGCGCCGCCGCCGGTGAGGTCGAGGACCCGTTCGACGTGGTCGCCGTCCGCGACGATCCCGTGGTCGGCGCCGATCTCGGTCGCGAGCCGCACCGCGTCCGGTTCGCGGTCCACCACGATCAGCTCGGCGGGGCTGATCGCCTTGAGCACCTGGACGCCGATGTGCCCGAGGCCACCGGCCCCGATCAGCACGCACCGGTCGCGCGGTGTGAGCCGCCGCGCCGCCTTCGCCGCCGCGTGGTAGGCGGTGAGGCCCGCGTCGGCGAAGGCCGCGACGTCCGCCGGCTCCAGCGACTCGTCCAGCTTCACCACGCTGCGCGCGGACGTCTTCAGATAGTCGGCGTATCCGCCGTCGGAGTCGATGCCGGGGAACCTGCTGTCGGTGCAGTGCACGTCGTCGCCCGACCGGCAGGCCCGGCACAGCCCGCAGGTGACGATCGGATGCAGGATCACCTTGTCGCCCTCGGCGACGTTCGTGACCGCCGTCCCGACGGCGTGCACCCACCCGGCGTTCTCGTGCCCGATCGTGTACGGCAGTTCCACCCCGGACTTCTCGGCCCACTGCCCTTCGAGGATGTGCAGGTCCGTCCGGCACACCCCGGCCCCGCCGATCCTCACCACGACGTCGAACGGCCCGTCCGCCACGGGGACGGGCACCTCGGCCATCCGTAGATCCTCGCCGTACCCGATGACCTGCACGGCCCGCATAGTGCTGCTCATGGACACGCCCCTACCCACGCATGCCCGGTGGTGATCGCCCGGCAACCGCCCTTCCAACGGGCAGACCCGCAAAAAGAAAAAACCGCAGGTTCCCCTGCGGTTCCACGTGTACCCCCGAGCGGATTCGAACCGCCGTTACCGCCTTGAGAGGGCGGCGTCCTAGGCCACTAGACGACGGGGGCCGGACTTTTCACCCGGTGCGATCTCCCGCCCGGGCCTCGCCCAGCCTACCGGACGCAGCCCCCCGCCTCGACCAGATTTCCCCCCGCAGCCCCCACATGTAGATCACACACGTAGACCACACAGAAGCCCCCACCCAACCCCACAGCACCGACGGCACGCTCGTCTAACAGGCGAGCAGCGGGCACACCGACGGGTCCCATCAACTGCCAAGGGATGAGGAGCAAGCAAGAAGCCCATACACGTCCGCACAGGAACGCTCTTGGACGTCGCAGAAAAGGATCCTCCGAGTACGCCCCAGCCACCGTGAGGGCGAAGCCCGAACATCGGGGGTTCCAGGGGGTCGCCCCCCTGGGAAACACCAGAGGGCGGCGAAATCGGCCAAAGGCCGATGAGCAGCCGTAGGCAAGTACCCCCGAGCGGATTCGAACCGCCGTTACCGCCTTGAGAGGGCGGCGTCCTAGGCCACTAGACGACGGGGGCGTGTGTCCGCCTGCAGGACGGACGCAGCTGGGGTACCAGGACTCGAACCTAGACTAAGTGAACCAGAATCACTCGTGCTGCCGATTACACCATACCCCAGTGAGGTACGAGCTTCCGTTCCGTTTCCGGCTGGTCGCTCGCGCCTCGATGAGAATACAGGGTCTTGGGAGAACCGCCAAAACGATTGGCGGGGCGGGTCTCAGCGGGTGAAGTCGGGCGGCCCGATGTGCTCCCGTCCCCAGTCCACGAGGGGGCGCAGGCGCCGCCAGGACGTCCGTACGCGCGTGCGGACCTCGTCGGGGTCCGCCGCCCACGGGTCGGCGGGCCAGCCTGTGTGGGCGTACAGGGAGCGGTGCCGCAGGAGTTCGAGGCGCGGGTGGTCGGGGGGCGTGCCGCGGGGGCGGGTCTTGAGCCGGTCGCCGGCGATCTCCATGCCGGCGGCGCGGAGGTCGTCCACGATGGACTGGAGCTCGCCGCCGAAGGTGTCGGACGCGGCGGCCTCGCGGTAGCGGCGGAGCTGGTCCGGGGTGGGCGCGTACATCCCGCCGGCGACCATCAGGCCGTCGGCGTCGATCTGGATGTAGAACCCTTCGGCGGTGTGCCCGCCCTGGTGCGTCTTGTAGGGCGTCTTGTCCTTGCTGAAGCGGACGTCCCGGTAGGGCCGGAAGAGCTTGACCGCGCCGAACTCGTCTTCGAGCTCGGCGCACAGTTCGGTCAGCGGTTGGCGCACATGGCGCTCGTAGGTCTCTTTGTGGGACGTCCAGTAGGGCTTGCTGTTGTCGCCCTGCAAGCCCTCGTAGAAGGAGAACGCCTCGTCGGTGAAGCCGCCGAACGCCATGGCTCAGTCGCGGGAGACGACGCGGTTGGTGAGGCTGCCGATGCCCTCGATGGTGACGGTCACCTCGTCCCCGATCTGCATCGGGCCGACGCCGGCGGGGGTGCCGGTGAGGATGACGTCGCCGGGCAGGAGCGTCATGACCTGGCTGACGTACTCGACGAGGGCCGGGACATCGTGCAGCAGCTGGGACGTCCGGGCGTCCTGGCGGACCTCGCCGTTGACGGAGGTGGTGATCGCCAGGTCGGCGGGGTCGGCCTCGGTCTCGATCCAGGGGCCGATCGGGCAGAACGTGTCGAAGCCCTTGGCCCGCGTCCACTGCCCGTCCTTCTGCTGCAGGTCGCGGGCGGTGACGTCGTTGGCGCAGGTGTAGCCGAGGATGACCTCGGCGGCGCGGGACGCGGGCACCTCGCGGCACATGCGGCCGATGACGACGGCGAGCTCGCCCTCGTGGTCGACGCGCTCGGACAGCTTCTCCGGGTACGTGATCGCCTCGCCCGGGCCGATCACGGCGGTGGACGGCTTGGAG
Organism: Actinomadura sp. NPDC049382; assembly: GCF_040677125.1. NCBI lineage: Bacteria > Bacillati > Actinomycetota > Actinomycetes > Streptosporangiales > Thermomonosporaceae > Actinomadura > Actinomadura sp. NPDC049382. Next base: position 51,527 of record NZ_JBFARO010000041.1, on the reverse strand, counting down.
AAGATCACCGGTTCGGCGGGCGGCGCGTCCCCGCCCATCTCGCGGACGTGGTCGGCGTAGTTCTTCCCGATCGCGATGATCTTGCTGGGCAGGATCGGCGCGAGCAGCCGGACGTCGGCGAGCGGGAGGCGCTGCCCGGTGAACGTCGGCTCCCCGAACGGGTGGGCCGCGATGGCGGCGACGGTGTTCTCCTCCACCACACCGAAGGACATGCCGTCGTCGGTGGAGAACCTGGCGATACGCATGTTCGAGAGCCTAGTACCCCGGTCAGAAGCCGCATGCCTCGCCGTTGAGCTCGCAGCCCTTCGGCGTGGACGCCCGCCCCGCCGCGCCGTACTGGATCTCCCAGGTGCCGCCGGGCGGGATCGCGCGGGCGCCGTCCAGGTTCCGGATCTCGACCTCGGTGCCGCCGTGCACGAGCGCCGCGCCCCAGATGTTCTTCACGTCCGCGCCGGGGGCGCGGAACGTCAGCGTCCACGTCGTCATGGGACGGCCGGTGCGGTTGGTGATGACCATCCTGCCCTCGAAGTACCCCTCGTCCTGCTGGACGAGCTGGTAGGTGATCCCGTCGCCGCCGACGAGCGGGCCGATCGGGGCGGTGGTCACCGGAGGCGGCCCGCTGGGCTGCTCCGCAGGCGGCTGACCGTTCGCGGGCGGCGCCGCGGGCGGCGTCTCGCCCGGGGTGGGCGCGCCGGACGACGGCACCGGGGCGGGCCCGCCGGCCGCGGGGGCGGACGCCGCCGGAGGAGCCGGTTCCGGGGCGGCCTTCTCGTCCTTCGAGTCGTTCCCCGAGAACAGGAGTGCCACGAGCGCGGCGGCGGCCAGCAGCACCACGGCCCCGACCACCGCGATCAGGATCATCGGGCGCCTGGACCGCGCCGGCGGCACTGCGCCGGCCGGCATCGCCGGGGCGGTCGCGTCGGGCTGGGCGCCGGCGGCCCCGGCGGGGTCCGGCGACGGCATGGCGAAGGCGGCCGCCGCCGGCGCGGCGGCACCGGAAGCCGCCGTCTCCTGCTCCGCGCCGAACCGCTCCGTCCAGGGGGCCTCCCCCACGACCGGCGGGGGCGAGGGCGCCGGCCGTTCCGGCTCTTCCCGAGGCGGGGCGTGCTCTTCGAGGCGGATGTCGGTGACCGTCGCGGACGGCTTCTCCGGCGCATCGCGGGACGTCACTCCGGGGCCCTCCGCGGCGAGATCCTGCGACGTCACCTCGGGATCGTCCTCGGGATCATCCTCGCGGTCGTCTTCCGGATCGTCTTCCGGATCGTCTTCCGGGTCGTCGACCGGGAGGGCGTCGTCGAGGGTGACGTCCGGGGCGCCGGCCAGATCGTCCACCGGGACGTCCTGGACCGTCGCGTCCGCCGGGCCGTCCGCGGGTTCGTCGACGAGGGCGGCATCGCCGCCCGTCCCGGCGTCCGGCGCGGCGGCCCGGCCGGGGACACGGAACTCGGCGGTCGTCTTGTGGTCCGGGGGCACGTACCCGGGCTCCTCGCCGCTCAACTCGTCCACCCTCCGCTGTCGTCGATCTCATGGAGTCCGACGACGGGCGAAGCGGTTCGGTTCATATCGAACCGGGCGGCGCGCGGAGGGCGTCAGCCGGCCGGGGCGGGCTCCAGCCCGCGGCGCGCGGCCTGCCGCAGCTGCCGGTTGAGCATGTCGGTGATGAGCTCGATGGCGTCCGTGCTGGTGGTGTCGAGGGCCCCGCTGAGCCAGCGCGCGGCCTCGGCGATCAGCTCCCCGGCCGCGTCGCCGGCGGTCCCGGCGTCGGCCATCCGCCCCAGCACGGCGCCGAGGCGCAGCGCGGCGTCGGCGCGGCCGGACTCGGCGGCCCGCCGGTACCAGCCGGCGGCCTGCTCCAGGTCGCCCTCGTGCTCGTACATCTCGCCCAGGCCGAAGGCGACGTCGGCCCATGTCCCGTCCGTGGGACGCCCAAGGTCCTCGGGGGTCCAGGGTCGAGCGGGCATGCGATCACTCCGGCGATTCGGTTCGATGGACGCGGGCACGCGGGAACGCCACGCGTACCGTGCAGACCCCATATTGGACGCCGTTCACAAAATCCGCCACCGGTTTAGCCGAGTTTGGCGAACTTTCTGCGTAGCCGCCCCGATACCGATGGAAACATCCTCGTTCGTGCGAACGACCGGTTTTCAGTCAGCGGTGTAGCGGAGCAGCGCGTCCTCGAAGCCGTCGTGCCCGGCGCCGTAGGACCGCAGCGCGACCGGCGCGCCCTCACCGCCGCGTTCCAGCGCCCGCGCGACCGAGCGCGGGTCGGGCAGCACGCCGTCTCCGAGCCGCACGGGGTCGCGCAGCACCGTCCGCACGCCGGGCTCCCCGGAGACGAACTCGCCGAGCACGAAGCCCTCGGACTCGTTCCACACGACGGCCCGGAGCCCGAGGACGAAGGTCGCGTCCCGGGGGCTGCACGGGTCGAGCCAGACGTCGCGGAGGGCCACCCCGCTCGCCTGCAGCTCATCGCCGACCCGGGTGATGTAGGCACGGGTGGCGTCGACGAAGGGGTCCGAGTGAGGCAGGGGCCGAATTCGGTCGATCACTGGGTCATCCCTCTCTTCGATCTCATTACGAAGTATGAGGGAAGTTGATCCCATATGCCCTGTTTCTGAGGGAGAAATTTGGCTGAAGGCAGGCCAAACAGCCCCTTTCACCACATTCCTCCCTTCAGTACCCCCTGTTCTCCGAAGTGTCAGGCCGAGGCGAGCCGGGGGACGAGCTGCGGGACGAGCCACGGCCCGACGGCCATGGCGCACGCCCCGGCCGAGCACACCGCGGTCAGCCGCGCCGGCGCGCCCGCCCGCCGCCCCAGCTCGGCCGTGATCACCAGGACCGTCACCCCGGTGACCGCCAGGCGCAGGGCGCCGTCCCACGGCTCCCGTGCCGCGCGCGGCTCGGGGACCGGCGTCAGACTCAGCACCGGAACCGCCCCCGGGCCCGGCTGATCCATCAGGGCCGGCCCGTCCACCAGGAGGTGCTCCCCCACCGCACGGAGGCCGCCCGCCGGACCGGCCCCGGCGGGCGGGTCCGGCCGGCCGGGCCACCCCGGCGCGCCCCGCTGCTCCGGCGCGCTCGGCGCCGTGTCCATCCGGCTGTCTTCCACCTCGAACGCTCCTTAGGTCAGCGGCCCGCCCCGCGGCGACCGGGGATCATGTGCGCGGCCCGTCCAGGCCGCGGACGGTGACCAGCCGCGGCGCGCGGCCGTCGGCCCCCGCCGCGGCGGCCTCGCCGCGCAGGTCCGCGTTCCGCGTCCGGAGGCCGATGCCGACGGTGTAGAGGACCAGGGTCAGGAAGAGCGCCGCGGGGACCAGGATCCACAGCGCGACCAGCGCGGTCATGGTGAACCTCCTCCGGGTTCGCGATATCCCTTACGTCTGGGACGTCCTGCTGATACCGTTGTCGCTGTTCTCGTTTCATCGACTTGTACCAACAAGTCTCTCAGTCAAGGTGTACCCTTTCTTGGGATTGCAAACACCTGGGATGGGAAGTACTTGTTCAGAAGTCCGGTTCCGTGCACGTCCCGCTCATCGGGCGGTCGGCACGACCGGACCGCGAACCGGCAGGAAGGGAGCGGATCCGATGGCCCGCACGACGCCTCTCCGCTGGCGTGACATCGCCGACGACCTGCGCCGGCGCATCGACTCCGGGGACCTCGCGCCCGAGGACGGGTCGTCCGGGCGGCGCCCGCTCCCTCCCGAGAAGGAACTGGAGCTGCACTACCGCGCGTCCCGCAACACGGTCCGGGACGCGCTCGCCTGGCTCCGGCAGCAGGGGTACGTCGTCTCGGAGCAGGGCAAGGGGACGTTCGTCGTGCCGCGGCCCGACATCGTCCACGTCACGCTCCGCGCCGTCGAGCTCGGGCTCGCGCCCGGCGCCGTGTCGGACGACTGGTACAACCGCGACGCCGCCATCCCCGCGGGCCGCAACGCGTCGGTGTCGCAGGTCAAGGTGGAGGTCCAGGAGGGCACCAAGGTCATCGCCCGGTACCTGCAGACGAAGTCCGGCTCGGAGTTCATCTCCCGGCACCAGGAGATCTTCCTCGACGAGAAGCCGTGGGTGCTGCAGACGTCCTTCTACCCGCTGGAGTTCGCCACCAACGGCGCGTCCCGGCTGCTGTACCCGCGCGACATCCCCGAGGGCGCCGTGGCGTACCTGGGCGAGGCGCTCGGGTACCGCGAGGTGGGCTTCCACGACGAGATCAAGGCCCGCGTCCCGGACGAGAACGAGAAGCGCTTCTTCCGCCTCGGCGACTCCGCGGCGAGCGTCGTGTTCGAGACCGTCCGGACCGCCTACTCCTCCGACGGCAAGGCGTTCCGCGTCACCGTGACCGTCTGGCCCGCGGACCGCACGCGGCTGCACTACAACGACGGCGACGTGCCCCTCGACGTCCTCAAGACGCCCGGTCTGGCGTCCACCGAGGAGTCCGGGGCCGAACCGCCGCCGGACGACGGCGCCGCAAGCGGATAGCCCGGCCGCCGCCCGGCCGCGGCGGCCGTCCCACACTGCCCATACGCCCCCCTTCCCGACCGGACGGGAGCCCTCGCGCTCCCGTCGCCCGGCCGGGAGGCGGGGGCTCGGTCTTTTCTCGGAGTCAGGAGCACGTGGACACAGACACCGGGGCCCGCCGACGCAGCCGGGCCGCTGATCCCAGGTACCGCATCCGCACGGCCCGGCCGGACGAGCTCCGCGTCGTCCTCGACCTGATCGACCACGCGGCCGGCTGGCTGCGGGGGAAGGACACGCGGCAGTGGGAGCGGCCCTGGCCGAGCCCGGAGGGGCGGATGAAGCGGGTCCACGAGGCCCTGGCCAACGGGGAGACCTGGCTGCTGTTCGACGCGGACGACCCGATCGGGACCGTCTCCATCAGGACGCTCGGCCAGGAGGAGCTCTGGACGGCGGAGGAGCGCGAGACCGAGGCCGTCTACCTGCACCGGCTCGTCGTCCACCGGGGGTACGCGGGCACGGGCCTCGGCGCCGAGCTGATCGACTGGGCCGGCCTCAAGGGCGCCTCACTGCAGCGGAACGCGGAACTGATCAGGATCGACGTCTGGACCGACAACCACGCGCTGCACGACTACTACCGCGGCTTGGGCTTCGTCGATGTCGCGATTCGCACGACCAGCGACAACACACCCTCGGGCGCCCTTTTCCAGAGACCTCTCGCCGCGATCCGGCGGGACCGCCCATGGCGCATCACCGAGGAGTCCCCGCAGCGGCTCGCGAAGCCGGCGTCCGCCCGGCAGGACGTCCGCATCCCCTGACGTCCCCGAACCGCCGCCCCGGCCTCGTGCGGGCGTGCCGCACGACGCGGGTCAGACGAAGCGGACGAGCATGAGGTCGCTGTCGGGGGTCTCGCGCCAGTAGAAGGCGCCGGGTTCGCGGGACATGCCCTCGATCTCGCCGGCGATGATCAGCGCGCGGTTGATGCAGTCGGTCTTGTTGTAGCCGGTCTGCTCCTGGAGGCGCTGGAGGGCCTGGACGGCCTTGCCGGTCAGGTTGACCGTGACGCGCTCGCTGTGCGGGACCGCCTCCGCGCGCGGGTTCCCGGCGGGCGCGGCGCGGCCGGGATCGTCCGCGTCCATGGACCCGCCCGAGGTCTCGGAGGCTGCTCGGGATGTCGTCATGAGCGCTCACTCCTATCCGGGGGCGCGGAGCCCGGCCCGCCCCGTCCCTTCCGGCGCCGGGACCGGAAGGCCCCGCCGGTCAGGCGACCATACAGCCCTCCGTCAGCAAATCCATGCCCAACGTACAGCATGCACGGGAAGGGTTCCCCGGCGGGCGGGGCGAGAAACCTGCGATATCTCTGTCTTGCCATCGAGTGACATAACCGTTCCCGAGCTTTAGACAGTCATCGTATGGCTTTCGTATGTATCTCGCTCTACTCTCTTCAGTGGGAGACGTGGGGACGGAACCGACGCCGAGAGGCCGGGTGACACTACGCCCGGCCTTCCCGGGGGAAGGAAGACTCCGTGGAACTGAACCGCTGGAGGGCGCGGTGGCGGAGGCGCACGGCCTCGCACGCGGGCACGATGAACGCGAAGGCCATCACCGCGGTGACGCTCGCGGCCGTGGTGCTCGGATACGCGGTGGGCGGCTCGGCGACCGCCGCCGTCTGCGGGTTCCTGACATTCCTGACGTTTCCGGCGGTGGCCGTGGCCAACGCCCTCGTCCAGTACCTGAAGGCCGGCACGCTGCGGGAGACGCCCGGACCGCCGGTCCTGGCGGCGGCGCCCCGCATGCTCGCGGTCCCCGACCTCGCCGCGCCGGCCGGCGCGGCGACGGCGTTCTGGGACGCGCTGACGCCCGCCGAGCGGTACGACCTCGCCGCGCGTGCGCACCGGCACCTCTACCGCGCCGAGGAGGTCCTGTGCCGGGAGGGCGGGGTCGCGGGCGAGGTCATCGTGATCCTGTCCGGCTGGACGCGGGTGTGGGTCCGGGAGGGCGCCGAGCAGCGGATCATCGCGTTCCGGGGCGCCGGGGAGCTGGTCGGCGAGCGGGCGGCGCTGGTGGTGCGGGACCGGTCCGCGACCGTCACGGCGGAGAGCGACGTCGAGGCGCTGCGCGTCGGCGCCCACGAGTTCGGGGCCTTCCTCGACCTCAACCCGCGCGTGCGGGCCGTCCTGGAGCAGCAGGTCTACCGGCGGCAGGTCGAGAAGCACGACGTCCAGGACGTGCGGGGCAACTGCTCGATCCTCATCACCGACATCACGCGGTTCAGCTCGCCGGTGCGCACCGACGCCGACCGCGAGTACGTGCTGTCCGCGATGTACGACCTGATGGGCGAGGCGTTCACCGCGTCCGGCCTCGACTTCGGCCGGCTCTACCAGGAGGACCGCGGCGACGGCGCGCTCGTCGTCGTCCCGCCGACCACGCCGACCGACACGGTGGTCGACCCGATGCTCGCGCACCTGGCCGCGGAGCTGCGGCGGCACAACCGGCGCGCCGCCGAGGCCACCCGGCTGCAGCTGCGCGCCGCGCTGCACGTCGGCCCGGTGCAGCGCGGCCCGAAGGGCGTCGCCGGGACGGCCATCATCACGACGCGGCGGATGGTGGACGCCCCGGCGGTGAAGCGCCGCGTCGCCGAGACCGGCGCCGACCTGGCGTTCGTCACGTCCGACTTCGTGTACGACACGGTGATCACGCCCGCCCCCGGCCTCGTCGACCCGGGCCGCTACTCGCGGGTCAGGGTCCGGCTGAAGGAGGCGTCGCTGTCGGCGTGGCTGATGCTGGAGGGCGGCGCGTCCCGGCTCCGCGCGGTGTGAGGGTCAGGACGCCACGAGGTCCTGGTAGTCGGGGTGCTTCTCGATCCACTTCTTGATGAACGGGCACAGCGGGACGGCCGTCCGGCCCGTGCCCCGCACGTCGTCCAGCGCGCCGCGGGCGAGCGCGCTCCCGATGCCCTTGCCCTCGAACGCCGAGTCGACCTCGGTGTGGGTGAAGACGACGGAGCCCTCCCCGTGCTCGTACTCGGCGAACCCGGCGAGGTCTCCGTCCACCCTGATCTCGTAGCGGCTCTTCTCGGCGTTGTCCGTGATCTCGGTGCTCATGCCCCGATAATGCCCCGCAGGCCGGTGGCATTCCCCGACGGGGCGTCCCGAGCGCGGCCGCGCGCGGCGGGCGGCCTCAGCCGGCCTCGTGGCCGGCGCGCAGCAGGCAGTAGGTGACGGCCTCCTCCAGGGCCTGCCAGGACGCGGCGATGACGTTGTCCTCGACGCCGACCGTGCCCCACTCGCGCTCGCCGTCGCCGGACTCGATCAGCACGCGGGTCCGGGCGTCGGTGCCGTGCGCGCCCTCCAGGATGCGGACCTTGTAGTCGACCAGCTCCAGCCGCCCGAGCTCCGGGTACAGCCGGCCGAGCGCGAGGCGCAGCGCGTTGTCGAGGGCGTTGACGGGGCCGTTGCCCTCGCCGGTCGCGATGATCCGCTCGCCCTTGGCGTGCAGCTTGACGGTGGCCTCGCTGACCATGGAGCCGTCGGGGCGGCGCTCCACGATCGACCGCCACGACTCGACCTCGAAGTGCCGCTGCCGGACGCCGGTCAGCTCCTCGCGCAGCAGCAGCTCGAACGAGGCGTCCGCGGCCTCGAAGGTGTAGCCGGTGGACTCCAGCTCCTTGACCTTGGCGACGACGTCCTTGGCCTTCTCGCCGGACAGGTCGTAGCCGAGCTCGCGGCCCTTCAGCTCGACGGACGCGCGCCCCGCCATGCTCGACACCAGCATCCGCATGTCGTTGCCGACGGCGGCCGGGTCGATGTGCTGGTACAGGTCCGGGTCGACCTTGACCGCCGACGCGTGCAGGCCCGCCTTGTGCGCGAACGCCGACACGCCCACGTAGGGCTGCTGCGAGCTGGGCGCGACGTTGGTGACCTCGGAGACGGCGTGCGCGATCCGGGTCATCTCGGCGAGCTGCGCGTCCGACACGAGGTTCATGCCGCGCTTGAGCTGCAGGTTGCCGACGACGGTGAACAGGTTGGCGTTACCGCTGCGCTCGCCGTAGCCGTTGGCGCAGCCCTGCACGTGGGTGGCGCCGGCCTTCACCGCGGCGAGCGTGTTCGCCACCGCGCAGCCGGAGTCGTCGTGGCAGTGGATGCCGACGCGGACGCCGTACCCGACGACCTCGTGGACGACCTCGGCCAGCTCGTCCGGCAGCATGCCGCCGTTGGTGTCGCAGAGCGCGACGACGTCCGCGCCGGCCTCGGCGGCGGTGCGGACGGCCTCCAGCGCGTAGGCGCGGTTGGCCTGGTAGCCGTCGAAGAAGTGCTCGGCGTCCAGGAAGACTCGTTGGCCCTCCGCACGCAGGTGGGAGACCGTGTCGCGGATCATCGCGAGGTTCTCCTCCAGGGTGGTGCGGAGGGCCAGCTCGACGTGCCTGTCGTGGCTCTTGGCGACAAGGGTCACGACGGACGCGCCGGATTCGCGCAGGGCGGCGACCTGGGGGTCGTCGGCCGCCTTCACCCCGGCCCGGCGGGTCGCGCCGAACGCGGTGAGCCGCGCGTGCCTCAGGTCGAGCTCTGTTCGAGCGCGCCTGAAGAACTCGGTGTCCTTGGGGTTGGCGCCCGGCCAGCCGCCCTCGATGAAGCCGACGCCCAGGTCGTCGAGGTGCCGCGCGATGGCGAGCTTGTCGGGCACGGAGAGGTTGAGCCCCTCCTGCTGGGACCCGTCGCGCAGGGTGGTGTCGTAGACGTGGAACGCGTCGCCTTGCATAGGTGAGAACCCCCAGAGGGTGGCGCCAGGGCACAAAAAAGACCCCTCACGGACGTGAGAGGTCTGCGCGCCGGCGGTGTCCCGTTAGCTGCCGGCGCGCCAGCCGATAATGACGAGGCTGTTGCGCATGATGCGCTCCAGTCTGCCATACGCGTCGAATGCTTGGGACATCCGTCTCGGATGATGAGACGGCGGGGCCCCGGCGCACGGTCGGCCGGGGCCCATGGACCCGCAGGTCAGACGAGTTTGTGGACCCAGCCGTAGGGGTCGGGGCGGGTGCCGTACTGGATGCCGACCAGCTCCTGGCGGAGCCGCATCGAGATCTCGCCGGGCTCGCCGTCGCCGATCGTCCACTCCCTGTCCCGGCCCTTGACCCGGCCGACCGGGCTGATGATCGCGGCGGTGCCGCAGCCGAACACCTCGGTGATCTCGCCGGACTCGCAGCCCTGCTGCCACTCCTCGATGCTGATCTTGCCCTCGGCGGCCGGGACCCCGAGGTCGGGCGCCAGCTTGAGCATCGAGTCGCGGGTGATGCCGGCGAGCAGCGTGCCGGTGAGCGCGGGGGTGAGCAGCCGGGCGTCCGCGCCGGAGCCGTAGACGAACATGAGGTTCATCGAGCCGACCTCCTCGACCCAGCGGTGCTCCACCGCGTCGAGCCAGACGACCTGGTCGCAGCCCTGCGCGACGGCCTCGGCCTGCCCGGCGAACGACGCCGCGTAGTTGCCGCCGAACTTGGCCTCGCCCGTCCCGCCGGGGGCGGCGCGGGTGTAGTCCTGCGACAGCCACACCGAGACGGGCTTGATCCCGCGCGGGTAGTACAGCCCGGACGGCGACGCGATCACCATGAACAGGAACTCGTTCGCGGGGCTGTTGACGCCGAGCGCGCGGGTCGTGGCGAACATGAACGGCCGCAGGTAGAGGCTGTGGCCCTCGGCGTCGGGGACCCAGTCCCGGTCGGTGCTGACGAGCAGTTCGATCGCGTCGACGAACAGCTGCTCGGGGATCTCCGGCATCGCCATCCGCTTGGCGGACCGGTTCATCCGCGCCGCGTTCATGTACGGCCGGAAGGTGACGATGGACCCGTCCGGCTGCTTGTAGGCCTTGAGACCCTCGAAGAGCTCCTGGGCGTAGTGGAACACCTGCGAGGCCGGGTCCATCGGGATCGGCCCGTACGGTTCGAGTCTCGCGTCGTGCCAGCCGCGCTCGGCCGAGTACCTGATCGTGACCATGTGGTCGGTGAAGTGCCGGCCGAAGCCGGGATCGGCCAGGACCGCGGCCCGCTCGGCGGCGCTCGCGGGCCGCTCGGTGCGCGTGATCTCGAACTCCAGGGTGTCGCTCATCGCGGTTCGTCCTCTCGCGGATCGCCGGGCGGCCCCATCGCCGCTGTGGCGTCTCTCATCCCTATTGTCGTACTTCGTCTAGACCTGCTCCTCCACGCGCGGCGCATGCCGAAAACCGGGCGCGCCGCGAGGGCACGCCCGGTCCGTCCGGACAGGCGGCGTGCCCTACCCGGATACTCGCTTGGCGATCGCGTCGCCGATCTGGGACGTGGACCGGGCGCCCAGGGCGGCGCGCTCGGCCAGGTCGTCGGAGACGGCCTGCTCGACCCGGCGGGCGGCGTCGCCCTCGCCGAGGTGGTCGAGCAGCATGGCGACGGACAGGATCGTGGCGGTCGGGTCGGCCTTGCCCTGCCCGGCGATGTCGGGCGCGCTGCCGTGCACCGGCTCGAACATCGACGGCGCCGTCCGGTCGGGGTTGACGTTGCCGGACGCGGCGAGCCCGATCCCGCCCGCGATCGCGGCGCCGATGTCGGTGATGATGTCGCCGAACAGGTTGTCGGTGACGACCACGTCGAACCGCTGCGGCTGGTTGACGAAGAACATCGTGGCCGCGTCGACGTGGACGTAGTCCGTGGCGATCTGCGGGTACTCCTCGCCGACCCGCTTGAGGACCCGCTGGTACAGGTCGCCGGCGAAGGTCAGGACGTTGTCCTTGTGGACGAGCGTGAGCTTCTTGCGCGGCCGGGACGCCGCGACCTCGAACGCGTACCGGACGACCCGCTCGACCCCGAACGCGGTGTTCACGCTCTCCTGCGTGGCGACCTCGTGCGGCGTGCCCTTGCGCAGCACCCCGCCGACGCCGGTGTACGGGCCCTCGGTGCCCTCCCGGACGACGACCATGTCGATGTCGGCGGGCGACACGCCGGCCAGCGGCGTCGCGACCCCCGGGAACAGCTTCACGGGCCGCAGGTTGACGTAGTGGTCGAGCTCGAAGCGGGTGCGCAGCAGCAGCCCGCGCTCCAACGTCCCGCTGGGCACGCTCGGGTCGCCGACGGCGCCGAGCAGGATGACCTCCTGCTCGCGCAGCTCGGCCAGCACCGAGTCGGGCAGCGTCTCCCCCGTCCGGTGCCAGCGGGCGGCGCCCAGGTCGTAGGAGGTCTGCTCGAACGTGAGGTCGCCGGACACGGCGTCGAGGACCTTCAGTCCCTCGGCGACCACCTCGGGGCCGATCCCGTCACCGGGGATGACGGCCAGACGAATGCTGCGCGAAGCCATGCGCGCACTCTACTGCAAACGTCTCAATGCTTGGGCTCGCGTCTCACGATTCGGTCAACAGCCCGCAATCTCCGCACTTCCCGCCGCCGGGCACCCGGTAGTACAGGCAGCAGCTCCGGCGGACGAACCGGTCGTCCAGGGCCCCCGCCAGCGGCTCCCGCGCGAGCAGGTCGCGCACCAGCGCGGCCCGCACCGGCGACCCCGGCACCCGCAGAGTGCCCGCCAGCGCGGACGCCGCGTTCCCCCAGGCCAGCCCGTCCGCGAGCCGGACGAACTCGGACATCGCCGCCAGCAACGGCCGGAGAAGGCCGTCCACGACCATGGGATGGATCACGGAGGCGGCTTCAGCCGCGCCCCCGACCCGCCACCCGCGCGGCTCCGGGACGCCGAGCCTGATCGGCTCGCCGGGCGCCCACGACCACCGCAGGCCCCCGAGGTCGGGCACGAGCCCGCCCGCCGCCGACGCGGCGACCGGCGACCACAACCGCGCCGCGAGCCCCTGGACCAGCAGGGAGGCGGCGACTCGCCGCTCCTGCGTCCGGAGCCGCACGGCGTGATCGCGGGTCAGTTCCCGCAGCCGCTCGACGTCCCCGGCGAACGGGCGCCAAGCGCCGCCGTCCACGTCGTCCGTGAGGAGCACGAAGTAGGGCCCCAGCCGGCCGACCTCGCGCAATACCCGGGCGACCTCATCGCCCTCGGCAACGTCCACCGGCCAAGTCTCGCACCCCGCGCCAGGACGAGCGGGACGGGCGGGACTATGGAGGGCTATTCCGCCCTACGGTCCAGGGCGGTCTGCAGGGCTCGGGTGGCCTCTTCTTCGGCTTCTTCGGCCGGGGTGTTGTTCCAGGTGTCGTCCATGGCAAATGCTCCAGATTCGCTGTGCTGTGGCGGGAGGGCCTGCCGGGAGCGTGGGGTCGCACGGTCCGGCGCGAAAATCGGGCTCACGGCCAGGCAGAGCCTCCGCAGCGGGTGCCGGCCTGCCGATGATCAGGCCCCGCTGCGGCAGCGAAGGATTACTACGAAGCGCCGCATGACTACCTGCGAGAATACCTCCGCCACGGCGGGTTGTCCCGATCCGTGGCGGAGGTTCTCAGTATGTGAGATGAGCGGGTGGGCGTCAGCCCTCCAGGTCGACGCGGCGGCCCATGTCGGCGCCGACCTCGCGGGTGATGGCCTCCACGAGCTGCGGCGCGATGGCGGAGTCGACGGTGAGCGCGATCAGCGCCTTGCCGCCCTTGGCGTCCCGGCCGACCTGCATGCCGGCGATGTTGACCTGCTCGTCGCCGAGCAGCTTGCCGACGGCGCCGACGATGCCGGGGCGGTCGACGTAGGAGAAGAACGCCATGTGCTCGGTCGGGACGAGCTCCATGTTGTAGCCGTTGATCTCGATGATGCGCTCGGCGTGCTTCGGGCCGGTGAGCGTGCCGGAGACCGAGACGACGTCGCCGTCGGCCATCGTGCCGCGCACCTGCACGACGTTGCGCCAGTCGGGGCTGTCCTCGGAGGTGGTGAGGGTGACCTCGACGCCGCGGTCGCGGGCCAGCAGCGGCGCGTTGACGAAGGTCACGGCCTCCTCGATGACGTCCACGAAGACGCCCTTGAGCGCGGCGAGCTCCAGCACCTTCACGTCGTGCTCGGCGATCTCGCCGCGGACGACGACGTCGAGCCGGACGGGGACGCCGCCGGCGAGGGCGGTGAAGATGCGGCCGAGCTTCTCGGCGAGCGGCAGGCCGGGCTTGACGTCCTCGGCGACCGCGCCGCCCTGCACGTTGACGGCGTCCGGCACGAACTCGCCGGACAGCGCGAGCTTCACCGAGCGGGCGACCTGCGTGCCGGCCTTCTCCTGCGCCTCGTGGGTGCTGGCGCCGAGGTGCGGGGTGACCACGACGTTGTCGTGGTGGAACAGCGGGCTGTCGGTGCAGGGCTCGCTGCTGAACACGTCGAGCCCGGCGCCGGCGACGCGGCCGTCCTTGAGGGCGAGGTCGAGGGCCTGCTCGTCGACGATCCCGCCGCGGGCGGCGTTGACGATCCGCACGTTCGGCTTGACCTTGTGGAGCTCGGCGTCGCCGACCAGGCCGAGCGTCTCGGGGGTCTTCGGCAGGTGGACGGTGATGAAGTCGCTCTCGCGGAGCAGCTCGTCGAGCGTGACGAGCTTGACGCCGAGCTGCGCGGCGCGGGCGGCCTGCACGTAGGGGTCGAACGCGATCACGTTCATGTCGAAGGCGGCGAGGCGCTGGGCGACCAGGACGCCGATCCGGCCGAGGCCGAGGACGCCGACGGTCTTGCCCTGCATCTCGACGCCGGTGTACTTCGAGCGCTTCCACTCGCCCTGCTTGAGCGCGGCGTGCCCCTGCGGGACGTTGCGCGCGGTGGCGAGGAGCAGCGCGATCGCGTGCTCGGCGGCGGTGACGATGTTGGAGGTGGGCGCGTTGACGACCATGACGCCGGCCTTGGTGGCGGCCTCCACGTCGACGTTGTCGAGGCCGACGCCGGCGCGGGCGACGACCCGGAGCTTCTTGGCGTGCTGGAACACCTCGGCGGTGACCTTGGTGGCGCTGCGCACGATCAGGGCGTCGACGTCGGCGACGGCCGGGAGCAGCTGCTCGCGGTCACCGCCGTCGACGCTCCGGACGTCGAAGTCGGCCTCCAGCACGGCGATGCCGGCCGGGGAGAGTTCTTCTGCGACGAGGACGACGGGCTTGCTCAAGAGGAAACAGTCCTTCGGAAAAGTGGGATGTTCGTGTGCTGTGTGCAGGTGAAGTCGCGAGTCACCTCGTCGTGGACCTCGCCCCCGGCAGACGAGTCTATAACCAGGGGGCCGCGCCGGTTCCCGGCAGGGAAAGACTCACCGGTAACTACGGGTTCGCCCCGGTCTGTCAGGCCGCGTTCGGTTCCGGGACGGCGGCGAGCACGGACGCCACCCGCTCGGCGTCGGCGACGTGCACGTGCGGGACGTCCACGAACACCCGCAGCGGCCCGGCGGGCAGCCCGAGCTCCTCGGCGACGCCGAGCTGCACCTCGCGCAGCGGGATGTACATCAGGTAGCCGCGGTGGACGTTCTGCGACCGGAACATCGCGGTCATGGTCAGCCGGTAGCCGCGGATCCGGAACGACAGCGCGGTCAGCGCCGGCAGCCCGTCGGCCGGCTCGCCGGGGATCGTCAGCGAGATCCACGCGCTGGTCGTCCACGGCCTGGCCCGCAGCAGGTCGACCACCCAGCGGATCTGGTCGTGCCCGTCCAGGTCGTGCAGCCGGGGCCAGTACCGGCCGCGGACGACGCGGCGGGTGCGCTCCTGGGCGCGCCGGACCAGCCGGGCATGGTCGCCGTACTCGTGGAGGATCGGATCCTCCCAGCTCAGCGAGCTGACCTCGAACAGCAGCGGGGGCCCCTCGATGATGGGGCCGCCGTCCTCCAGCCCGGCCTCGCCGGCGGACCAGACGTGCCGCAGCACGCCGATCCACGCCAGGCCGCACGTCTCCCAGCGCCGGACGTCCTTGTCCCCATGCGGCGGCATGTCATGACTCCGCACCGTTATTCAGAAAATTGACTAGCCGCGCGATTGCCGCGCCGGCGGGGAATTGCGCACCGCCTCCGGCCGGCGTCCGTCCGTTGACCTCGATCAGCCTCACACCGCTCATCCGCTCCGCCCCAGGACCCGCTCCGGCGGCGGTCACAAGGGTGTTCGCGCAGGTTCTCCACGCAGTGGCCGCGGCCGTCACGGCTTTCTTCAAGTATCAGGCAAAGTACCCAGAAACGATAGGGATATTTATCCGAACGGTACCTTCACTGGAATTCTGACCGCGATGTCGTCCATCGGTCACTGGACAATCCGCCCAAACGGTCGGGTCACCAGGGATCGGGGCCGTCGCGGTGCAGCACGATGTATCCGGACTGCCGGAAGACCGTCCGGTACCCGGCGGCCTCCAGTTCGGCGACGCGCCGCCGCTGGTCGGCGACCGACGGGAACGGGAACTCCAGCCGCCCGACGTAGGCGACCACCCAGGGCGCCCCGCGCGACCGCTCGTCCCACAGCAGGACGCGGGCGCGGGACGTCAGCGCGGGCCCGACGCCGTTGGCCGCCTCGACGAGCGCGCCGTCGGGGATCGTCGCGGCCGCCGCCGCGGCCGCGCGGGCCCGCTCGTTCTGCCGCCACAGCGCCGGGTCGGCCAGGTGCCGGTAGGCGAAGAACGGCACGCAGACGAGCGTCGCGGCCAGCACTCCGGCCATCGGCAGGACGGGCGGCACGCGCCGCGCCCTCCCCCAGCGCCCGCGCAGCCGCGCGGCCCCGTCCACCGCCGCGAGGACGAGCACGGCGACGATGAACGCGTTGTAGTGGTAGTGGGGCTCCCACCAGTTGCCGAAGCTGCTCGCGAGCATCCGCTCGGCGAGCAGCGGCACGGCGGTGAGGGTCAGCGGGGACGCCAGCGGCAGCAGGAGCAGCGGCAGGACGACCAGCGCCATCGTCAGCACCTTCTGCGGCGGGTCGACGAGCACGGCGGCGACGTCCCACGGCTGGGTGAGGGCGTGGACGGCGGCGTGCGGCACGTCGGGGCCGAGCGCCCCGTACGCCCAGTAGTAGCCGTTGTCGCCGCCGAAGGCCGAGATGAGCACGCGCGAGCTGACCCAGGTGGCGCACAGCCCGACCGCGGCGTAGGCGAGACCGGCCCGGCGGTCGCCCCGGGGCAGCAGGTCGCGCAGCCGCCGCCGCTCGCCGTCCGGCTCGTCGGGCCGGGTGAGCAGGTAGAGGCCGAAGCCCGTGAGGAGGAGCCCCATGTCCTCCTTGACGAGCAGCAGCGCGGCCGCCGCCAGCGCCGCGTGGACGCGCCGCCCGGCGTCGTACCGCTCGACCAGCAGCGCCGACAGCAGCGGGACGAACGCGACCTCGTGGAAGTCGAACGCGAGCGCCTCGGCGATCGGCCAGGACAGCGCGTAGGCGCCCGCCGCGCAGTACGCGGCGCCGGGCCCGAGCCGGCGCTCGGTGTACCGCCAGATCGGCCAGATCGCGAGCGCGAGCAGCACGGCCTGCGCGACCAGCAGCGTCTCGGGGCCGTCGTGGATCCAGTAGAGCGGCGCGAGCAGCGCCAGGATCGGCGAGAAGTGGTCGCCGAGGACGGAGAAGCCGGGCCCGAAGCCGTTGTGGACGCCCTTCACCATGGCGACCGGCAGGTCGAACCGGCTGTAGGAGCGCACCGCCTGGTCGAAGATCACCAGGTCGTAGCTTCCGGTCCGGAAGGCGCGCAGCCGCATCAGCGCGTACGCCGCGTACAGCAGCGCGCTCGCCGCGATCAGCGCGGCGAGCGGCGGGCGGGGACGGCGCCGGGCGCCTCCCCCGGTGCCGGCCGGAACCTCCCCGACGGGTTCCTGCGCCACGACGACCTCGGCCACGCGCCGGACGCTACCACCGGTCCGGCGCGCGGCTGAGTTCCGGCCCGCGCGTTTCCCCGGTCGGCGCGGCTCCATGACCGCGCCTTTCCCCGGGCGCGAGCCGCCACTCCCCAAGTGCGAGCCGCCGCTCTCCAGGTGCGGCCCGCACTCCCCGAGCGGGCCCGCCACTCCCCGAGCGGGGCCCGCCAGACCGCGGTGCGGGCCTGGCGGGCCGTGGGGCGGCGTTCCCAAGTCGCGGCGTGGGCCTCCTAGGCCGCGGTGCGGCGGGTCGCCGGGAGCCGGGAGGCGGAGGTTGCCCCGGCGACGAGCGCGACGAGCAGCGGGATGCCGACCCCGACCGCGAGGAGCAGCGTCCACGGGATGTCGACGATCACACCGTGCGCCGCCGCGCCCGTCTCCTGGACCTCGCTGGTGAGCGGGCGCGCCACCGCGATCCCGGGGACGAGCCCGCCGGCGATGCCGAGCCAGCAGCCGAGCGCCGCGATGAACGCGGCCCGCCCCATGGCCAGCAGCCGCCGGGTGCCCGGCCGGGCGCCGACGGCGCCGAGCGTCGCGAGGTCGGGCCGGGCGTCGGCGGACGCCAGGCCGGTCGCGATCAGCGCCCCGCCCAGCGCGAGGACGCCCGCCGCTCCCGCCAGCATCAGCGTGACCTTGCCGAACGACCCGGTGAAGCCGCGCTCGACGTAGACGGAACCGTCGTCGCGGGTGAAGGAGTCGAGGGTCTTGTCCAGGCGCGCCTGCTCGGCCTCGGTGACGCGGTGGTCGGCGCGGTCGACGCCGAACGCCTCCGTCCGGACGGGCAGCCCGATCTTCGCGGCGGCCGCCGGGGGCACGATGGCCCGCACGTGCGGGTCGCCGGAAGCGGCGACCGCCGGCAGGTTCTCGATCGTCCGGACGGTGTGCTCCTTGTCGTCCGCCCAGTACGACACCTTGGCCGTGGTCGTCCCTCCGGCCAGGGGCTTGACCCGGAACAGCACGATCTTGCCCTCGGCCAGCGCGGCCGTGACGGCGGGATCCTCGCGGCCGAGGACGAGCCTGGCCTCGCGGGCGCCGCCGACCACGTTGTCCATGAGGGTGAAGGAGGCGCCCCCGTCGAGTTCGGCGGCGAAGCTCACCGAGGGGCACTGCGACCAGTCGTCGGACGCGCAGACCCCGTCCTGCCCCGGCATGGCCTTCAGCGGCAGGACGGGCACGCCGGGCAGGTCGCCCCGGACGGCGGCCCCGACCTGGTCCGCCCGGTCCAGCGGCGGCCGGACCAGCGCCGAGCCCATGGGCAGCCGCGCCTGGTACTCGACCTGCTCCTGCCGGAGGTCGCTGGCGCCCCCGATGGCCAGCGCGGTGATCCCGGCGACGGCCGCCATGATCGCGGCGACCGCGGGCGCGGTGCGGGCCCGGTTGCGGGCGCCGTCCCGGACGGCGAGGCGGAGCGGCAGCGGCAGCCGGTGCGCGAGCCGCCCGGCCGCGCCGATGAGCCACGGGCAGGCGAGCACGAGCCCGATGATGATCGCCGCCGCGCCGATCGCGGCGCCGAACTCGCGCCACCTCCGGACGCCCTCCAGGCACAGCGCCACGCCCGCGGCGACGAGCACGGCCCCGGCGACGGGCCAGCCGCGGCGGCCCGGGGCGGGCGGCTCGCGGCGCTCGGCGAGGGCCGCGACGACGTCCATCCGGGCGGCCTGCGCGGCCGGGACCAGCGCGGCCGCCAGCCCGCTGCCCGCGCCGAGCAGCACGGCGGCGGCGAGCAGGAGCCACGGCACGGTGAACGGGCCGAGCGGGGCCGCGCCCCGGGCCTCGGCGATCCACTTGACGGCGGCCGCTCCCGCGACGCCGAGCACGGCCCCGCCGAGCGCCGCGGACCCGCCGAGGAGGACGCCGCTCGTCAGCACGACGGCGCGCAGGTGCCGGCCGGCCCCGCCGGCGGCGGCGACGAGCGCGAGGTCGCGGCGGCGCCGCCGGACGTCCACCACGAACGCGGGCCCGGCCAGCAGCACGACCTCCAGCACGGCCATCGCGACGATCAGCGCCAGCACGCCGGCCTCGGCGGCGGACGCCGCGCCCGCGCCGCCCGCGCCGTCCCGCGCCGCGGTCGTCGCCCGCAGGACCGCGAGGGCGCTGACGGCGCCGACCGGCAGGCCGATCATGCACAGCACCAGCGCGGTGCGGCCCTTCGACCGCAGCGCGTCCTGCCGCGCGAGGCGGAAGGCGAATCCGTAGCGGGTCACGTCGTCTCCTGCAGCAGGGTCTCCGGGCCGGTGCGGGCGGGGGTGGCGTCGACGAGCCGGCCGTCGCGCAGGAACACGACCCGGTCGGCCCAGGCGGCGTGCCGCGACTCGTGCGTCACCATCAGGCAGGACGCGCCCGCGTCGCAGCGGCCCCGCAGCACCCGCATGACGTCCTCGCCGGTGTGGCTGTCGAGCGCGCCGGTCGGCTCGTCGGCGAGAACGAGCCGCCGGTCGCCGACCAGCGCCCGGGCGATCGCGACGCGCTGCTGCTGCCCGCCGGACATCTCGTCGGGGTAGCGGTCGGCGAGGTCGCCGATGCCGACCTCCTCCAGCGCCTGCAGCGCCTCCCGGCGGGCCTTGCGGGCGCGGACGCCGTCCAGCTCGCGCGGCAGCATGGCGTTCTCGGCGGCGGTCAGGCTGGGGATGAGGTTGAGGTCCTGGAAGACGTAGCCGACGGCGCGGCGGCGCAGCGCCGAGCGGGCGGCGCGGCCGAGCGCGCCGAGGTCGGCGCCGGCCACGAGGACCTGCCCGGACGTCGGGGTGTCGAGCCCGCCGGCGAGCGTCAGCAGGGTCGACTTGCCGGAGCCGGACGGGCCCATCACCGCGACGAACTCGCCCTCGGCGACGTCCAGCGTCACTCCCGCGAGGGCGTGCACGAGGCCGGGGCCGCTGCCGTGGTCGCGGGAGACGTCCCGCAGGGACAGGACGGTCATCGCCGCGCCTCCTCGTCGGCCTTCTCCAGCGCCTCGGCGGGCGCGGCGGCCGGGGTCGCCGGGGCCGCGGGGGTCTCGGCGCGGGCGACGTAGGACTCGCAGTGGTCCAGCCAGCGCACCTCGGCCTCCGCCTGGAAGATCATGGACTCCAGGACCAGCCGCCACGCGCGGTCGCCCTGGTCGGCGGGGACGGCGGGCGCGTCGGCCTTCAGCCGGGTGAGGTCCTGGAGGGCGCGCAACGTGGCGGTGCGCTGCGCCTGGACGACGGCGGCGACGTCCACGCCCGGGGTGGTGACGGCCATCGCCAGCTTGATCGCGAGCTCGTCGCGGGGCCGGTCGGCCCGGACGAGCGGGGTGGCGAACCACCGCCGGACGTCGGCCTCGCCCGCCGGGGTGATCCGGTAGACGAACCGGCCCTCGTCGTCGGCGCCGACGCGGGTGACGAGCTCGTCGCGTTCGAGCCGGGAGAGGGTGGAGTAGACCTGGCCGATGTTGAGCGGCCAGGTGCCGCCGGTGGAGGACTCGAACTCGGCGCGCAGCTGGTAGCCGTAGCGGGGCCCCTGGGACAGCAGGGCCAGCAGGCCGTGACGGATCGACATGCCTACCAAGTATGCATACCGCGTATCCCCAAGGCAATACCGAGTATGCATCCGGGAGGACACACCACCGGGATTTCACTGTGAGCGACGGCGCGGAGCCTTAACGTGACCGATGTCCCCGGCCGATCAGGAGAGACCCGTGACCTCGGACTGCACCATCAGCGTCCTGCGCGACGTGCTGCGCGTGTACGACCACCGCTACCTGAGCCTCGACCGCGTCCAGCGGGAGCGGCTCGTGGAGGGCACCCGCCTCGTGCTCGGCGAGGAGGGGCTGAGCGAGGCCGCCCGCGCCGCCATGCCGGCGTCCGTGCGGCTCCGGGCGTTCTGCATCCAGCACGGCCTGCGCGAGGAACTGGAGCGGCTGATCCGGGACGAGGTGGAGGGCAGCCCGGCGGGCGCCGTGGTGGTCGGCGGCCGGATCTACGCGATGTACCCGTACCTGCGCGGCGTCCCCCGGCAGGACGCCGACATCACCACCGAGGTCGGCGTCGAGCACCGGCTCGACGCGGTCGCCTGGCAGGGCCGCAAGGTGCGCATCCGCGGCGTCGCCGCGCTGCAGCGCGTCGAGACCAACCACACCGCCGTGGACCTCATCCTGCGCGAGCGGACGTCCGGCGTCGAACACGGCTTCCCCGCCGGGCCCCGCCCGGACGGCGCCCGCGGCTTCGAGGCCGTCGCCGACCCCGCCGCCGTGGCGCCCGGCCGCTGGGACGTGCACGTCGCGGCGACCGCGCTCGGCGTCACCCGCGAGGCCCGCTTCGGCTCCGTCCGCGCCGAGGGCGTGCGGACCGGCCCGCAGCGGCGGGCGGCCGGCGCGAAGGACGTCGCCGTCTACTTCACCAGGGGCGGCCACCTGGCGCTCTTCGTCAGCGGCACCGGCGGCGGCCCCTCGCTGCGGGCCCGGCTGCTCCGCCGGTTCGGCCTCTGAGCCTCCCCGGCACGCGGGCCGGGCCCTGAGAACGGCGAAGGCGCGGAGGCCGCCGGCCTCCGCGCCTCCGGCGCGGTGCTCAGTCGTTGAGCCAGCTCATCATCGGGCGCAGCTCGGCGCCCGTCTTCTCGACCGGGTGCTCGGCCATCTTCTCGCGGTACTCCTTGAACTTCTTCTGGCCGCTCTCGAACTCGTCCACCAGCTCCTTGGCGTACTGGCCGGACTGGATCTCGCCGAGGATCTTCTTCATCGCGGCCTTGGTCTCCGGCGTGATCACGCGCGGGCCGCTGCGGTAGCCGCCGTACTCGGCGTTGTCGGACACCGACCAGTACATCTTGGAGATGCCGCCCTCGTACATGAGGTCGACGATCAGCTTCAGCTCGTGCAGCACCTCGAAGTAGGCGACCTCCGGCTGGTAGCCGGCCTCGGTCAGCACCTCGAAGCCGGTCTTGACCAGCTCGGACGCGCCGCCGCACAGCACGGCCTGCTCGCCGAACAGGTCGGTCTCGGTCTCCTCGGTGAAGGTGGTCTTGATACCGCCCGCGCGCAGGCCGCCGATCGCCTTGGCGTAGGAGAGGGCCAGCGGCCAGGCGTTGCCGGACGCGTCCTTCTCCACGGCCACGATCACCGGCACACCGCGCCCGGCGACGAACTGGCGGCGGACGAGGTGCCCCGGGCCCTTCGGCGCGACCATCGCCACGTCCACGCCCTCCGGCGGCTGGACGAGGCCGTAGCGGACGCTGAAACCGTGGCCGAAGAACAGCGCGTCGCCCTCGACGAGGGCCGGCTTGATGTCCTTCTCGAAGATCTCCCGGTGGTGGTGGTCCGGGGCCAGCAGCATGATGAGGTCGGCCTCCTCGGCCGCCTCCGCCGGGGTCACGACGCGCAGGCCCTCGGCCTCCGCCAGCTCCCGGCTGGCCGACCCCTCGCGGAGCCCGACCCGGACGTCCACGCCGGAGTCGCGCAGGGAGAGCGCGTGCGCGTGCCCCTGGCTGCCGTAGCCGATGACCGCCACGTGCCGGCCCTGGATCACGCTCAGGTCGGCGGCGTCGTCGTAGAACATCTCAGCCACAGTGCTGTCGCCTTTCGTTGTATCTGTATTGGTCTGCCGGCGCGCGGGGGCGGGCCCCGCACGGGCTACGCGCTGCGCTCGATCGCGCGGAGCGAGCGGTCGGTGATGGACCGGGCGCCGCGGCCGATGGCCACCATGCCCGACTGCACCAGCTCCTTGATGCCGAACGGCTCCAGGACCCGGATGAACGCGTCCAGCTTGTCGCGGTTGCCGGTCGCCTCGATCGTGACCGCGTCCGGCGCGACGTCCACCACCTTGGCACGGAACAGGTTGACGGTCTCCAGCACCTGCGAGCGCGTCTCCGCGTCCGCCCGCACCTTGACCAGCACCAGCTCGCGCTGGACCGACGCCCCGGAGTCCAGCTCGACGATCTTCAGCACGTTGATCAGCTTGTTGAGCTGCTTGGTGACCTGCTCGAGCGGCAGGTCGGCGACGTTGACCACGATCGTCATCCGGGAGATGTCCGGGTGCTCGGTGACGCCGACGGCGAGGGACTCGATGTTGAAGCCGCGCCGGGAGAACAGCGCCGCGACCCTGGCCAGGATGCCGGGCTTGTTCTCCACCAGCACCGAGAGGGTGTGCAGGCTCATCGGGGTCAGTCTCCGTTCTCCCACTCGGGCGCCATGTCCCGCGCGATCTTGATGTCGTCGTTGGTGGTGCCGGCCGCGACCATCGGCCAGACCATGGCGTCCTCGTGCACGACGAAGTCGATCACGACGGGCGCGTCGTTGATCTCCATGGCCTTGGCGATGACCTCGTCGACGTCCTCGGCCTTGTCGCAGCGCAGGCCGACACAACCGTACGCCTCGGCGAGCTTGACGAAGTCGGGGATCCGCTTCTCGGCGTGCTCGGCCTGCGGCTTGAGGCCGGTGTTGGAGTAGCGCTCGTTGTAGAAGAGCGTCTGCCACTGCCGGACCATGCCCAGGTTGCCGTTGTTGATGATCGCGACCTTCACCGGGATGCCCTCGATCGCGCAGGTCGCGAGCTCCTGGTTGGTCATCTGGAAGCAGCCGTCGCCGTCGATCGCCCACACCGTGGTGTCGGGCGCGCCCGCCTTGGCGCCCATCGCCGCCGGGACGGCGTAGCCCATCGTCCCGGCGCCGCCGGAGTTCAGGAACGCGCCCGGCCGCTCGTACTTGATGAACTGCGCGGCCCACATCTGGTGCTGGCCGACGCCCGCGACGTAGTAGGCGTCCGGACCGGCGATCTCCCCGATCCGCTCGATGACGTACTGCGGGGACAGCGAGCCGTCGGCCGGCGTGTCGTAGCCCAGCGGATAGGTCTCCCGCCAGGCGTTCAGCTGCCGCCACCAGTCGGTGTAGTCGCCCTTGCGGCCCTGCTCGTGCTCGTTCTGCACGGCGACGATCAGGTCGGCGATGACCTCGCGGGCGTCCCCGACGATCGGGACGTCGGCGTGCCGGTTCTTGGAGATCTCCGCCGGGTCGATGTCGGCGTGCACGACCTTGGCGTGCGGCGCGAACCCGTCCAGCTTGCCGGTGACCCGGTCGTCGAACCGGGCGCCGAGGGTGACCAGCAGGTCGGACCGCTGCAGCGCCCCGACCGCGCCGACCGCGCCGTGCATGCCGGGCATGCCCATGTGCAGCGGGTGGCTGTCGGGCAGCGCGCCCTTGGCCATCAGCGTGGTGACGACGGGCGCGCCGGTCAGCTCGGCGAGCACCTTCAGCTCGGCGGACGCGCCGGCCTTCAGCACGCCGCCGCCGACGTACAGCACCGGGCGCTCGGCGTTCACGATGAGCCGTGCCGCCTCGCGGACCTGCTTGGAGTGCGGCCGGGTGACGGGCCGGTAGCCGGGCAGCTGGAGCGCGACCGGCCACTCGAAGGCGACGGTGGCCTGGAGCGCGTCCTTGGCGATGTCGACCAGGACCGGCCCCGGCCGCCCGGTGCCCGCGATGTGGAACGCCTCGGCGATCGTCCGGGCGATGTCCGACGCCTTGGTCACCAGGAAGTTGTGCTTGGTGATCGGCATCGTGATGCCGGCGATGTCGGCCTCCTGGAAGCCGTCCGTCCCGATGAGGGAGGACGCGACCTGGCCGGTGATCGCCACCATCGGCACCGAGTCCATGTAGGCGTCGGAGATCGCCGTCACGAGGTTGGTCGCGCCGGGGCCGCTGGTGGCCATGCAGACGCCCACCTTGCCGGTCACCATCGCGTAGCCCTGGGCGGCGTGTCCGGCGCCCTGCTCGTGCCGGACGAGGACGTGGCGCAGCTTCTTGGAGTCGAACAGCGGGTCGTACGCCGGGAGGATCGCGCCACCCGGAATGCCGAACACGGTGTCGACGCCGACGTTCTCCAGGGCGCGGACCAGCGCCTGGGCTCCCGTCATCTGTTCGGTCGTCATGATTCTGCGGTTCCTTGGGGAGTGAGTCTTGGCTCGCCGGGCAACAAAAAACCCCCGCCGCCGTGAAGCGGTCGAGGGGAGGCGCGCAGGACGAGAAGCTTGGTCAGCCCGCGCGCCGGCCAAGTACTACGAGGATGATGGAGGTGCTCTGCACGAGCCCACTTTCGCCGATGTCCGCCCCCCGGTCAAATCCGTGGACAGTAAATCTCAGGATTTGAGATAACTGTGGCGCGGTTCACGCGGCGGAGGTCAGCCCGGCAGGGGCAGCGCGACGTCGCCCGGCCGGTTGCGCCCGGCGAGGTTCGTCCGCACCAGCGACTCGACCCGCCCCGCCGCCATCGGGCGCGCCACGAGGAAGCCCTGGCCGCGCGGGCAGCCCATCTCCCGCAGCAGCTCCAGCTGCTCGGGCCGCTCGATGCCCTCCGCCACCACGGTCAGCCCGAGGTCGCTGCCGAGCCGGACGATCGTGCGGGTGAGCAGCGTCAGCGTCTCGTCCGCGCCGAGGCCCGCCACGAACGACGGGTCGATCTTGATGATGTCCACCGGGAGCTGCCCGAGGTAGGCCAGCGAGGCGTACCCGGTGCCGAAGTCGTCGATCGCCAGCCGGACGCCGAGGTCGCGCAGCTCCGACAGCCGCGCCACGTTCTGCCCGGCGTCCTCGACGAGGACCTCCTCGCGGACCTCCAGGGTGAGCGCGCTCGGCGCCAGCCCCGTCTCCTCCAGCACCGCCGCGACCGTCTCGGTGAACCGCGGCGCGGCGATCTGCCGGGCGGTGAAGTTCACCGACAGGCCGATGTCCCAGGAGTCGCCGCGCCAGCGGGCGACCTCGCGGCACGCCTCCCGCAGCACCCACTCGCCGAGCGGCACCATCAGGCCGGACTCCTCCGCCGGGCCGATGAACTCCTCCGGCGGCACCGCCTCGCTCCCCCGCCACCAGCGCAGCAGCGCCTCCACCCCGGTCACCCGGGACGTGCCGAGGTCCACCACCGGCTGGAACTCCACCGCGAACTGCTCCTCGGCGAGCGCCGTCTGCAGGTCGCTGCCGAGCTCCAGCCGCCGGACGACGTCGGCGTGCATGTGCGGGGCGTACACCTCGACGCGCCCGCCGCCCGCCTCCTTCGCGCGGGCCATCGCGAGGTCGCCGTTGCGCAGCAGGTCGGCGGCGGAGCGGCGGACCCGGCGGCCCGCGTCGGCGCCGCCGGGGCCGGCGCCGGGCTCCTCCTCGTCCCCGGCGAACGCGATGCCGACGCTCGCCGTCAGCACGATGTGCTTGTCGCCCACCTGGTAGGGGTCGGCCGAGAGGACGCGCAGCAGCCGCCCGGCTAGCTCGACCGTGGCGCGGGTCTCGCCGTCGTCCGGCGGGAGCTGCACGAGCACGGCGAACTCGTCGCCGCCCCACCGCGCCACCGTGTCGTCCGACAGGACGTTCGCGCGCAGCCGCCGCGCGGCCTGCGCGAGCACCTGGTCGCCGGCCGCGTGGCCCTCCGAGTCGTTCACCGCGGTGAACCCGTCGAGGTCGACGAACACGACCGCGGCCTTCCCGCCGGACGGCTGCCGCGACAGCACCTCCCGCGTCCGCTCCTCAAAGTAGGACCGGTTCGGCAGGCCCGTCAGCCCGTCGTGGAACGTCAGGTGCGCGACCTGCCGCTGCAGCGCCGCCTGCTCGCTCAGGTCCCGCGTCGTCACCAGCAGCCGCGCCGGCGTCCCGGCCGAGCCGCTGTACCGCGAGATCGTCGACTCGGTCGGCAGCCAGGTGCCGTCGGCCGCGCGCACCCGGCACGACACGCGCAGCGCGTCGTCGGGCCCGCTGCCCGGCTGCTCGCCCAGGAACTCGGTGAACACCGCCTGGACGCGCGGCAGGTCCTCCGGGTGGACGATCTCGCTCAGCGGGCGCCCGAGCAGCTCCTCGGACGTGTAGTGGTACGTCCGCAGCGCGCCCGCGCTGGCGTACTGGACGGTCGCGTCCAGGTCGCAGATGAGCACCGCGTCGTTGATGCTCTCCGACAGCGCCCGGAAGTGCTCCTCGCCGGTGTCCACGGCCCGGCGCAGCGCCTCGTTCTCGTGCAGCAGCGCGGCGAGCCGCGCGATCAGCACCAGCGCGGCCGAGCCCGCGGCGATCGACACGCCGGGCTCCAGGCCGTTCTGGCCGGTGAGCGAGTGGCCCCCGATGAACAGCGCCGCCGCGGCGGCGACCGCGGCGGGCGCGATGCCGGGACCGATCATGCGGCCGCGCTCCTCGCCGTCCACCTCGACGTCCGCCGGGATGTCGTCGACCGGCAGGTCCGGCTCGGCGACCGGGCCCGTCCACGGCACCAGCAGCAGGAGCAGCAGCCCGGCGAGGCGGAGGATGTCGGACGGGTCGTCGGACGGCCCGCCGCCGTCCAGCCGGACGAACGTGCTCACGATGTCGGCGGCGGCGATGGCGGTGAGCGCGCCGTACCCCATCCAGGCGAGCCGCCGGTGCCCGCGGGCCGCGCCGAGGACGAACGGCAGCGCGCCGCAGACGAACACGATGTCGATCAGCGGGTACAGCAGTTCCAGCAGGAACTCCTGCGGCGCCTCCCCCGACCGGTGGTACAGGGTGCCGAACAGCGCGACCCAGCCGAGCACGAACAGCGCGCACGCGCAGACATAGGTGTCGGCCGCGTAGCGCAGCCAGGTGCCCGCGTCGCGCGGCAGCCGGATCGGCGCGACGAGACCCGTGACGAGCGCCACCAGCGCGAACAGGTAGAACAGGTCGGGCACCGACAGGGACAGCGCGGTGCGGCCGGCGCCGTCCGCCAGGGCCCCGCCGAGCGCGCCGACGAACCAGGACGCGGCGGCGATCCCGTACCACCGCCACGACGCGCGCCAGAGCCCGCCCGGTGCGCCCGGCTCCGCCGGGACGCCGTCCGGCCGGCGCG
Source organism: Actinomadura sp. NPDC049382 (assembly GCF_040677125.1). Lineage (NCBI taxonomy): Bacteria > Bacillati > Actinomycetota > Actinomycetes > Streptosporangiales > Thermomonosporaceae > Actinomadura > Actinomadura sp. NPDC049382. Next base: position 23,583 of record NZ_JBFARO010000041.1, on the reverse strand, counting down.
ACGACAGCAGCAGCGAGACCGCGGCGGCGCCCGCGGCGCCCGCCTCCGCCCACGCGATGAACGCCCGGCCGCCCCAGCCCAGCAGCGAACCGGTGGCGTACAGCACGCCGACGACCGCGGCCATGGCGACCGGCAGCGCACGCGGCGGCATCCGCCTGGCGTAGTCGCCGCTCATCGCGCCGGTCCCTTCCTGCCCCCGGTGGGGCGTGTCGGCCCCCGCGGACGGTGGACGCCGCACGTCGGGGAAGAGTCGGGGTCCACGACCCTCGCCGCCCGTACAACGGGCGGAAGGCCGCGGATCGTGCCCCGCGCAGGGTCGGCGCGGGCCGGTGGCGACCGGCCTGCCTGGGGGGAGCATGCCTGCCGGAGCCGCCTGCCGGAGATCAGCGACGTTGCTGCACTACGGGATCACCGTGTCGCTCACTGTACGTTCGGTAGGTCACGGAGCGATTGAGGCTGAGCGTCCTCCCGGCGACAAACGACCTCGTCGCGGATCCGTTTGGGAGGCCCGAAATGGGATCGTCACCGAATCGGCGGCTTGCCCGGCATGACGCTCGGTGACGGGGAACGACCGGACCGCCGGATGCGTACTACCTACGGGAGGCGTTCATGCGACTGCACACGATCGTCCTGGTCTCGACCGCGGCGCTCCTCGCGGGCTGCTCGTCCTCTTCGTCCGGCGGGGGCGACGACGGCGGCGGACGCACGTCGCCGCCGGTTTCGTCCGGCGCGCCGTCCGGGACGCCCGGAGCGCCCGGCAAGCCGCGCACCGTCACCGCGGATCTGGAGGTGCCGTGGGCGGTGGCGTTCCTGCCCGGCGGCGACGCGCTGGTGACCGAGCGGGACTCGGGCCGCGTGGTGCGGGTCGCGCCGTCCGGGCAGAAGACGGTCGTCGGCACGGTGCCCGGCGTGGAGGCGCAGGGTGAGGCGGGGCTACTGGGCGTGGCCGTGTCGCCGTCGTACGCGTCCGACCATCTCGTCTACCTGTACTACACGGCCGCGGCGGACAACCGTGTCGTCCGCGCCACCTATGACGGGCGCCTCGGTACGCCCGAGCCGATCGTCACCGGCATCCCGAAGGGCCCCAACCACGACGGCGGGCGGCTCGCGTTCGGCCCCGACAAGATGCTCTACATCGCCACCGGCGAGACCGGCGACGGCCCCCTCGCCCAGGACAAGAACTCCCTCGCCGGGAAGATCCTCCGCGTGACGCCCGACGGGAAGCCCGCCCCCGGCAACCCGTTCGGCAACCGCGTCTGGACCTATGGGCACCGCAACGTCCAGGGCCTCGCCTGGGACGGCAAGGGCCGCCTCTACGCCACCGAGTTCGGCCAGAACCGCTTCGACGAGATCAACCTGATCCAGAAGGGCAAGAACTACGGCTGGCCCGAGGTCGAGGGCGACGAGGACGGCGACGGCTTCACGAAGCCGCTGCTGACCTGGACGACCGACGAGGCGTCGCCGTCCGGTCTCGCCTACGCGGACGGCTCCCTGTGGGCCGCCGCGCTGCGCGGCGAGCGCCTCTGGCAGGTCCCTCTGAACAACGGCAAGGTGGGCCGCCCGGTCGCACACCTCCAGAACGAGTTCGGGCGCCTGCGCGCCGTCACCAAGGCCCCCGACGGCACCCTCTGGGTCACGACCAGCAACCGCGACGGCCGCGGCGACCCCGCCCCCAACGACGACCGCGTCCTCAGCGTCCGCCCAGACTGACCACCGTCCCGCGCCCATCGGAGGGGCGCGGGACGGTACCGCGTGTCAGGGCGCGTGATCAGGACGCGCCGAGCTTCTCCAGGATGAGTTCGCGGGCGCGGCCGGCGTCGGCCTGGCCGCGGGTGGCCTTCATCACGGCGCCGACGAGGGCGCCGGCGGCGGCGACCTTCCCGGCGCGGATCTTGTCGGCCACGTCGGCGTTGTCGGCGATCACCTGGTCGATGACCGAGGACAGCTCGCCCTCGTCGCTGACGACCTTCAGGCCGCGCTTCGCGACGACCTCGTCCGGCGTGCCCTCGCCGGCGAGGACGCCCTCGAACACCTTGCGGGCCAGCTTGTCGTTCAGCTCCCCGGCCGTGATCATCGCCTGCACGCGGGCGACCTGCTCCGGCGTGATCGGCAGGTCGGCCAGCTCGACGCCCTGCTCGGTGGCGCGCCGCGACAGCTCGTTCATCCACCACTTGCGGGCCGCGCCGGCGTCGGTGCCCTGCGCGACCGTCGCCTCGATGAGGTCGACCGCGCCGGCGTTGACGACGTCGCGGAGCTCCAGGTCCGACAGGTTCCACTCGGCCTGGATGCGGCGCCGGCGCGCCGCCGGGAGCTCCGGCAGGGACGCGCGCAGCTCCGCCACCCAGTCCCGGGACGGCGCCATCGGCACCAGGTCGGGCTCGGGGAAGTAGCGGTAGTCCTGCGCCTCCTCCTTGCTGCGCCCGCTCGTGGTGCGGCCGGTGTCCTCGTGGAAGTGGCGGGTCTCCTGGACGATGCGGCCCCCGGCGTCCAGCACGCCGGCCTGCCGCTCGATCTCCGACCGGACGGCCCGCTCCACCGATCGCAGCGAGTTGACGTTCTTGGTCTCGGTGCGGGTGCCCCACTCGGACGCGCCGCGCGGCATCAGCGAGACGTTCACGTCGCAGCGCATCGAGCCCTGCTCCATGCGGACGTCCGACACGCCGAGCGACCGGACCAGCTCGCGCAGCTCCGTCGCGTACGCGCGGGCCACCAGCGGCGCCTTGTCGCCGGTCGCCGGGATCGGCTTGGTGACGATCTCCACCAGCGGGATGCCGGCCCGGTTGTAGTCGACCAGCGAGTACTCGGCGCCGTGGATGCGCCCGGTCGAGCCGCCGACGTGCAGCGACTTGCCGGTGTCCTCCTCCATGTGGACGCGCTCGATCTCGATCCGGTACGTCTCGCCGTCGACCTCGACCTCCAGGTGGCCGTCCACGCACAGCGGCTCGTCGTACTGCGAGATCTGGAAGTTCTTCGGCATGTCCGGATAGAAGTAGTTCTTCCGGGCGAACCGGCACCACTCCACGATGTCGCAGTTCAGCGCCAGGCCGATCTTGATGATGCCCTCGATCGCCGCGTGGTTGGTCACCGGCAGCGCCCCCGGCAGCCCGAGGCACACCGGGCACACCTGCGTGTTCGGCTCCGCGCCGAACTCCGTCGGGCAGCCGCAGAACATCTTCGACGCGGTGCCGAGCTCGATGTGCGTCTCGATCCCGAGGACCGGCTCGTACTTCGCCAGCGCCTCGTCGTAGTCCATCAGCGTCGGGGTGGTCACTTCGCCTCCACCAGTTCCGGGGCCTGCGCCAGCAGCGGGCCGCCCCAGCGGTCTTCCAGGGCCCGCTCGACGGCGGCGCCGACGCGGTACACGCGGTCGTCGCCGAGGACGGGGGCCATGACCTGCAGGCCGACGGGCAGGCCGTCCGCCAGGCCGCACGGCACCGAGATCGCGGCGTTGCCGGTGAGGTTCGCCGGGATCGTGCACAGGTCGGCCAGGTACATCGCGATCGGGTCGTCGGCGCGCTCGCCGACCGGGAACGCGGTGGTCGGCGTGGTCGGCGAGACCAGCACGTCCACCTGCTCGAACGCCGCCTCGAAGTCGCGCTTGATCAGCGTGCGGACCTGCTGCGCCTTGCCGTAGTAGGCGTCGTAGTAGCCGGACGACAGCGCGTAGGTGCCGAGCATGATGCGCCGCTTGACCTCGGGCCCGAAGCCCTCGGCGCGGGTCAGCGCCATGACCTCCTCGGCGCTGCGGGTGCCGTCGTCGCCGACGCGCAGGCCGTACCGCATGGCGTCGAACCGCGCCAGGTTGGACGAGCACTCCGACGGCGCGATGAGGTAGTAGGCGGGCAGCGCGTAGGCGAAGTGCGGGCAGGACACCTCGACGACCTTCGCGCCGAGCGACTCCAGCAGCTCGACCGCCTCGTTGAACCGGGCGGACACGCCCGGCTGGTAGCCGTCGCCGGCGAACTCCTTGACGACGCCGACCCGCAGCCCGTTGACGTCGGCGCGGCGCGCCGCCTCCACGACCGGCGGGACGGCCTCGCTCACCGAGGTGGAGTCCATCGGGTCGTGGCCGCTGAACGCCTCGTGCAGCAGCGCCGCGTCGAGCACGTTCCGGGCGAACGGGCCCGGCGTGTCGAGCGACGACGCGAACGCGATCACGCCGTACCGGGAGGAGCCGCCGTAGGTCGGCTTCATGCCCACGATGCCGGTGACGGCGGCGGGCTGCCGGATGGAGCCGCCCGTGTCGGTACCGGTCGACAGCGGCGCCTCGTACGCGGCGACCGCCGCCGACGACCCGCCGGACGAGCCGCCGGGGACGCGCTCCAGGTCCCACGGGTTGCGGGACACGCCGTAGGCGCTGTTCTCCGTGGACGAGCCCATCGCGAACTCGTCCATGTTCGTCTTGCCGAGGATCACCAGGCCGGCCTGCCGCAGCCGCGCCGTCACGGTCGCGTCGTACGGCGGCCGCCAGCCCTCCAGGATCTTGGACCCGGCGGTGGTGGGCATGTCGGCCGTGGTGAAGACGTCCTTGTGCGCGATCGGGACGCCCGCCAGCGGGCCGAGTTCGGCCCCCGCCGCGCGCCGCTCGTCCACCTGCCGGGCCTGCGCCAGCGTCGTCTCGCGGTCGACGTGCAGGAACGCGTTGACCTGCCCGTCCACGGCGGCGATGCGGTCGAGGTGCGCCTCGGCCACCTCGACGGCCGACACCTCGCCGGCGGCGAGCAGCTCGCCGAGCTCCGCCGCCCCCTTCCTGACCAGTTCACTCGAGTCCTTCTGGGGGGACGACCCCCCAGCCCCCCCGGGACGTGCCGCCTGACCGGCGCCTTCCACTCCGCTGCGCTCCGTTCCAGTCACCGGTCAGGCCTCCTCGTCCAGAATCCGCGGAACGCGGAAACGCTGCTCCTCGGCCGCCGGGGCACCGGAGAGGGCCTGCTCGGGGGTGAGGCACGGGCGTACCTCGTCCTCCCGGTAGACGTTGGTCAGCGGCAGCGCGTGCGAGGTGGGCGGGATGTCCTCCGCCGCGACCTCCTGCACCCGCGCGACCGCGGAGATGATCTGGTCGAGCTGGGCGGCGAGACGGTCGAGCTCGTCGTCGCCGAGCGCCAGCCGGGACAGCCGGGCGAGGTGCGACACCTCGTCACGGGTGATGGCGGACATGATGGAAACCGTTCCTGCGATGAAGTGGGTTCCCGCCCATCCTATGGGCCGAGCGCCCGCGGGCCCGCCCGGTTTACGCAGGCACGATCGCGGCGCGCCGTTTCATCTCCGCACACGGGGAACGCTCCCCTCGTCCACCCCCGGGACGACGAGAGGAGCCCGCCGTGACCATCGGCGGCAGCATCGCCCTGATCATCATCGGCGCGATCCTGGCCTACGCGGTCAACTACGAGTTCAGCGGCATCGACATCCGCCTGGTCGGCGTGATCCTGATGATCGGCGGCCTGATCGGCCTGGTCATCGGCATCGTCCGGATCGTGTCCGCCCGCCGCGCCGTCGACCGCCGCCCCCCGCCGGCCGTCCGCGAGGAGTACTACGCCGACGACTACGAACCCCGCCGCCGCTACTGACCCAGCGCGGCGCCCCGGCCACCGGAGCGCGGGCAGGCACGCGGAGCGAGTTCTGCGAGCGCAGCGGGCCTGCCCGCCGAGCCGGGCGACCGCAGCGACACGCCACGAACCCGCACGGTCACAAGGACCAGAACCGTGGCGTGAGGATCGACCGGCTCGTGACGGGGGTTCCAGGGGGTCGCCCCCCTGGGCCAACACAGCGTGAGGATCGACCGGCTCGTGACGGGGGTTCCAGGGGGTCGCCCCCCTGGGAGATCACGCCGCGGGTTCTGGGGCCTTGCGGGAGTGGCGGCGGAGCCAGGCGGTGGCGGCCGCGGCGTCCATCGGGCGGCCGAAGTGCCAGCCCTGGGCGGCGTCGCAGCCCATCTCGCGGAGGGTCTCGGCGGTGGCCGGGTCCTCGACGCCCTCGGCGACCGAGCGCAGGCCGAGGGTGCGGACGAGGTCGACGATGGAGCGGACGATGACGGCGTCGTCGGTGGAGTCGGCGAGCCGGTGTATGAACGAGGCGTCGATCTTGATCTCCTCGACGGGGAGCCGCTTCAGCCGGACGAGGGAGGAGTAGCCGGTGCCGAAGTCGTCCAGGCTGAGCGGGATGCCGAGGGCGGCGAGGGCGCCGACGGTCTCGGAGGCGTAGGCGGGCTCGTTCATCAGGATCCGCTCGGTGATCTCCAGTTGGAGCGCGGCGGCGGGCAGGCCGCGGGCGAGCAGGCCCTCCTCGATCGTCTCGGCGAGGCCGGTGTCGAGGAGGTCGCGGCCGGAGACGTTCACGGCGACCTGGACGGCGAGGTCCTCCCGCCACCAGGCGGCGGTCTGCGCGAGCGCGGCGGTCACGACATGGTGGGTGATCGAGCGCATCAGGTACGTCTGCTCGGCGACGGACAGGAACGCCTCGGGTTCGAGGACGCCCTGGTCCGGATGGCGCCAGCGCAGCAGCGCCTCCATGCCGACGAGCTGGCCGTCCCGCAGCGAGACCTTCGGCTGGTAGAACAGCTCCAGCTCGGAGCGGTCGATGGCGCGGCGCAGGTCGCCGAGCATGCTGAGCCGCGCCGGGGAGTTGCGGTCCTTGCCGGGCGAGTAGGTCTCGACGCCGGTGCGGGCCTCCTTGGCGTTGTACATCGCGACGTCGGCGCGCTGCAGGAGCAGCTCGAAGTCGGGCGCGTGGTCGGGGAACAGCGCGATGCCGACGCTGGCCTCCAGGTCGAACGACATGCCGTCCAGCCGGACGGGCTCGCTGAGCGCGGCGCGCAGCCGGGCGGCGACCTCGCGGGCGGCGGCCTCGTCCCGGACGGTCGGCAGCAGCACCGCGAACTCGTCGCCGCCGAGCCGCGCCACGAGGTCGCCGGGGCGGACGCTGTGGGTGAGCCGGTGCGCGACGAGTTGCAGGAGCCGGTCGCCGGTGGGGTGCCCGAGGGTGTCGTTGACCTCCTTGAAGCGGTCGAGGTCGAGCAGGAACAGCCCGGCGCGGTGGTCCGGCGGGTCGGCGGGCCTGCGGCGCCGGGAGCCGAGCCGGCCGGGGCGGTGCCGCTCCGCGCCGCGCTTGGGCGCGCCGTGGTGCTCGGCACCGCGGCTCTTGGCGCCGCGCGCCTCGGCGAGCGCCTCCTCGGTGCGGACGATCAGCAGTTTGCGGTTGGGCAGCCCGGTCAGCCCGTCGTGCAGGGCCTGGTGCTCGCGCCGGACGGAGACCGAGGCGTTCATGTAGACGGCGATGAACGGCAGGACGATCAGCGGCACGAACAGGGCGGACCGGTCCATGGCGACGACCATCAGCGGGGCCAGCCCGAGCAGCGCCAGGTGGACCAGGATCTGGTAGCCGAGGTCGAAGCGGAGCGCCTTCACCAGCGAGACCCGCTCGTGCAGGGCGACGGCGGAGCCGACGAGGGTGTCGTTGCAGACGAAGTACACGGCGCCGGCGAGGGCGATCGCGGGCAGGTCGGAGCCCTGCGGCACCCACAGGCTGGACGGGGTCGCGAGGTTGCCCGACAGCGCGAGGACGAGCTGCGCGGCGGCGAGGCTGAGGGTGTACTGGGCGGCGTTGAAGGCGATCCGGTGCGGGGCGCGGCCGCGGAAGATGCCGCAGGTGATGACGGCGACGGCCTGGAGCGCGGCGGCGATGGGCAGGCCGGCGTACAGCAGCGCCGCGAACGAGAACGTGGTGGAGGTGGTGGCGCCGTTGTTCTCGGTGGAGCCCGGCGTGATGATCGGGCGCATCTCGCCGAAGATGATGAAGCAGCCGAGGATCCAGAAGACGGGCGTGCCGACGAGGGCGTCCAGGTCGGCCGCGCTCAGCCCGGAGAACGCGGCCCCGCCGGCCGTGACGCCGAGCAGGATGACCACGACGAAGTAGATCCACAACGGGGAGCCGCGGCGCGGTGCCGTGTTCCGCGTATTGTTCGGGTCCTTCATCACATCCTCGGGGGGAGGTTCGGGGGGCCGGCCCCCGGCACCGGGCGTCCCCGCTCCCGGGGGACGCCTCCCGGGTGTTACGTCCGGAGATTCAGGTGTAGGTCGTGATGAGTGGGAGGGTACGGCCTTTGGTCAACTTCGCGAAACCGATTGCGTACGTTCCGTTATGCCGTATCACACCCACCGCTCACCGTTGGGTGATCGTAGTGTACCCCTGAGTAACGCGATGCTGGTCGGACCCCCATGACCACGCGGCGTTATTCGTCGGCGCGCAAAGTTACGTTTTTGGCCGCATCTGGCCCATCGGCGAGCAGCACGCGGAAGCCGTCCTCCGCCAGGACCGGTACGCCCAGCTTGACGGCTTTGTCGTATTTCGACCCTGGACTGTCGCCGACGACCACGAAGCCGGTTTTCTTCGACACCGAGCCGGACACCTTGCCGCCGAGCCGCTGCACCGCCTCGGTCGCCGAGTCGCGGCTGTACTCCGCGAGCGAACCGGTGATCACCACGGTGACGCCCTCCAGCGGGCGCGGGCCCGCGGCGCCCTCGTCCTCCATCCGGACGCCCGCGGCCCGCCACTTGTCGACGATCTCCCGGTGCCAGTCGACCGCGAACCAGTTCTTGATCGAGGCCGCGATCGTCGGCCCGACGCCGTCGACCGCCGCCAGCTCCTCCTCGGTCGCGGCCGCGATCGCGTCCATCGAGCGCATCTCGCGGGCGAGGTCGCGCGCGGCCGACGGCCCCACGTGCCGGATCGACAGCGCCACCAGCACCCGCCACAGCGGCTGCCGCTTGGCCTTCTCCAGCTCCTCGAAGAGGATCTCGACCGTCTTCTTCGGCTCGCCCTCCTTGTTGGCGAAGAACGACACGACCTTCGGCTCGCCGGTCTTCGGGTCGGTCTTGGCGGTGCCGGTCTTGGAGTCGAGCACCAGGCTCCGGATCGGCAGCAGCTGCTCGACCGTCAGGTGGAACAGGTCGCCCTCGTTCTTCACCGGCGGGTCGGACGGCTCCAGCGGCTGCGTCAGCGCGGTCGCCGCGACGTAGCCGAGCGCCTCGACGTCGAGCGCGTTGCGGCTCGCCACGAAGTACAGCCGCTCGCGCAGCTGCCCCGGGCAGTACTGCGCGTTGGGGCACCGGATGTCGGCGTCGCCCTCCTTCTCGTACGCCAGCTCGGTGCCGCACTCGGGGCAGTGCGACGGCATCTCGAACTCGCGCTCGGAGCCGTCCCGCAGCGCGGTCACCGGCGCGACGATCTCCGGGATGACGTCGCCGGCCTTGCGCAGCACGACGGTGTCGCCGATCAGCACGCCCTTGCGCTTGACCTCGCCCGCGTTGTGCAGCGTGGCCCGGTCGACGGTGGAGCCCGCGACCTTCACCGGCTCCATCACGCCGAACGGGGTGATGCGCCCGGTGCGCCCGACGCCGACCTTGATGTCGAGGAGCCGGGTGTTGACCTCCTCGGGCGGGTACTTCCACGCGATGGCCCAGCGCGGCGCCCGGCTCGTCGACCCGAGCCGCCGCTGCAGGGAGAACTCGTCGACCTTCACCACGACGCCGTCGATCTCGTAGGCGGGGTCGTGCCGGTTCTCGCCGTACTCGGCGATGTACTCGCGGACGGCGTCGAGCCCGCCGACGACCTTGTACCGGTCGCTGACCGGCAGCCCCCAGCCGCGCATCAGCTCGTACGCCCCGGACTGGCTCTCCGGCTGCGTCCCGCCCCGCCAGGCGCCGAACCCGTGGACGAGCATGCCGAGCGGCCGGTGCGCGGTGACCCGCGGGTCCTTCTGCCGCAGCGACCCCGCCGCCGCGTTGCGCGGGTTGGCGAACGGCTCCTTGCCCGCCTCCACCTGCGCGGCGTTGACCTGCTCGAACCCGGCGACCGGCAGGAACACCTCGCCGCGGACCTCCAGCACGTCCGGCCAGCCGTCGCCGGCCAGCCGGTCCGGGATGTCGGCGATCGTGCGGATGTTGTTGGTGACGTCCTCGCCGGTGCGCCCGTCGCCGCGGGTGACGCCGCGCGTCAGCCGCCCGCCCTCGTAGGTCAGCGCGATCGCCAGGCCGTCGATCTTCAGCTCGCACAGGTAGCCGGCGACGGTGCCGACCTCCTTGACGACCCGCTCGTCCCACGCGAGCAGCTCGTCGGCGCTCATCGCGTTGTCGAGGCTCTGCATCCGCTCCAGGTGGCTGACCGTCGCGAAGTCGGTGACGATCGGCGCGCCGACCTTCTGCGTCGGCGAGTCGGGAGTGACCAGTTCGGGATGCCGCTCCTCCAGCGCGCCGATCTCCCGCATGCGCGCGTCGTACTCGGCGTCGGTGAGCGTCGGCTGGTCGAGGACGTAGTACCTGTAGTTGGCCTCCTCGAGCTCCCGGCTCAGCTCGAGGTGCCGCTGCCGTGCCTCCGCGGGAACGCCATCGCTCATGGTCATGCCCCCATTGTCGCCAACGCGTCCGACATTATGACCCGTGACGCACCCTGGTCATCCGCCTTCTTGGCGGCCCGCCGACCCGCTGGTGGGACGGCCCCTCCGGTCACTCGTCCGCGGCTTCGTAGAGCATCCGGGCGGTGTCGCGGCAGCGTTTGAGGGCGTCGCGGACATAGCGGGGCGACGCGCCCGCCATGCCGCAAGCGGGGGTGATCACGACCTGCCGGGCGAGCTGCGCGGGCGGGAAGCCGAGCCGCCGCCACAGGCCCTTCACCGGCTCGCCGGTCGCCTGCAGGGACGGCAGCGCGGCGTCGGTGCCGGGCACCGCGCCGAGGAACAGCCCGATCCCGGCGTCGATGGTCTCCCCCACCGCGTCGTCGTCGCGCTTCGGCACGAGGCGCAGGTCGGTCGAGATCGCCTTCGCGCCGGCGCCGCGCAGCAGCCCGTACGGGACGTTCCGGGCGCAGCAGTGCACCACCGGGTAGGCGCCGGCGGCGTCGATCACCGTGCGGAGGGCGTCCTCGGCGACGGGCTCCTCGACGGCGCGGAGCCGCGAGAAGCCGCTGGCCGTCGGGACCGTCCCGGCCAGCGCGGCGGGCAGGCCCGGCTCGTCCAGCTGCAGGACGATCTCCGCCGCGGGCAGCCGCCGCCGGACGTCCGCGACGTGCGCGGCCACGCCCTCGGCGAGCGAGGCGGTCAGGTCCCGGACGGCGCCCGGGTCCTTCAGCGCCCGGTCGCCGTGCCGCAGCTCGATCGTGGACGCCAGCGTCCACGGCCCGCACACCTGGATCTTGAACGGCCCGTCGTGGCCGCCCGCGACCTCCTCCAGCACGTCGAGGTCGCGGGCCAGGTGGTCGCGGGAGCGCAGCGTGTCGCGGCCCGGCCGGTCGGAGAACCGCCAGCCGGACGGCTCGACCCGCACCGGCATGTCGATCAGCAGCCCGGCGGTCCGGCCGGTGAGGTCGGCGCCGGGACCGCGCGCGGGCAGCTCCGGCAGGTGCGGCAGGTCGGGAAGCTCGCCGAGGACCACCCGCAGGGCCTCCGCAGGGTCGTCCCCCGGATATGACCCCACTCCAGTCGCCGTCCCCGCCTGCCACGGGTAGCTCGTCGTCACGTCCCCGACCCTATCGGCGCCGTGATCAGACCAGGTCCGCGAGCCGGTCGAGGTACCGGAGCGTCGCGTCCTCGGGCTCGGTCCTCAGGTTGAACAGCACCTCGTCGACTCCGGCGTCCGCCAGCTCGGCGACGGCCTCCTTCTTCCCGGGCACGCCGAACAGGGTGACCGGCACTCTGCGGCCGGCCCGCTCCCGCAGCTCGGAGATCTGCGCCGCCAGCGTGTCCGTGCCGCGCCCGTAGATCGGCATCCAGCCGTCGCCGAACTCGACCACCCGGTCGAACGTCGTCGCGCCGGACCCGCCGATCATCACGGGCGGGTGCGGGTCCTGGACGGGCTTCGGGTAGGAGAACACCGGGTCGAAGTCGACGAACTCGCCGTGGAACTCGGCCTGCTCCTTCGTCCACAGCTCCTTGACGGCGAGCACGCGCTCGCGGAGCAGCCGCATCCGCGTCCTCGGGTCGGTGCCGTGGTTGCGCATCTCCTCCCGGTTCCAGCCGGCGCCGACGCCGAGCACCGCCCGCCCGCCGGAGACCAGGTCGAGGGACGCGACCTCCTTCGCCAGCACGATCGGGTCGCGCTGGACGACCAGCGCGATGCCCGTCCCGACGCGCAGCCGCTCCGTCACGGCCGCCGCCGCGGTCAGCGCCACGAACGGGTCGAGGGTCCGGTAGTACTTCCGGGGCAGCTCCGCCCCGCCGGGCCACGGCGACTCCCGCTTCACCGGGATGTGCGTGTGCTCGGCCAGGTACAGCGACCCGAGCCCGCGCTCCTCCAGCGCCCGCCCGAGCGCCGCCGGACCGATCCCGTCATCCGTCACGAACGTCGAAACACCGAACTCCACAGCCGCCTCCCAGGTTCCGTCCAGGAGACGATAGGCCAACCGGTCACAGCGGCAAGGACCCCGCACACCCCAACCCCTCTAGGTCACCGCAGCGTTCGGGGCTTGGGACTCAGAGAGGGCGGGGTCAAGCAGGACGGGGTCAAGCAGGGCGCGGGTCAGGCGGGGACGTGGGTCAGGCGGGGACGTGGGTCAGGCCGGGACGCGGGTGGTGTCGGCGATCGTGGCGGACGCGAGGACGCGGTCGCCGGTGTAGAGGACGGCGGCCTGGCCCGTCGCGACGCCGCGGGCCGGGGTGGCGAGGGTCATGCGCAGCTCGTCGCCGTGCGGCTCGGCGGTGCAGTCGTAGACCTCGCCGTGCGCGCGGAGCTGGACCTGGCAGCCGAAGGGGCCCTCCGGGACGTCGCCCAGCCACACGGCGCGCTCGCCGGTGATCTCGCGGACGTCCAGCTGCTCGCGCGACCCGACGGTCACCGTGTTCGTGACCGGGGAGATGTCGAGGACGTAGCGGGGCCGGCCGTCCGGCGCCGGGGTGCCGAGGCGCAGGCCCTTGCGCTGGCCGATCGTGTAGGCGTAGGCGCCGTCGTGCTCGCCGACCTCGTTGCCGTCGGTGTCGACGATCGGGCCCCTGGCGGCGCCGAGCCGCTCGGCGAGGAAGCCGCGGGTATCGCCGTCGGCGATGAAGCAGATGTCGTGGCTGTCCGGCTTGTCGGCGACCTGGAGGCCGCGCCGCTCCGCCTCGCGCCGGATGTCGGCCTTGGAGGTGTCGCCGAGCGGGAACAGCGCGTGCGCGAGCTGCTCGGGGGTGCAGACGGCCAGCACGTAGGACTGGTCCTTGGCCGGGTCGACGGCGCGGCGCAGGACGCCGTCCTCCAGGCGGGCGTAGTGGCCGGTGCAGACGGCGTCGAACCCGAGCGCCATGGCGCGGTCGAGCAGCGCGGCGAACTTGATCTTCTCGTTGCAGCGCAGGCACGGGTTCGGGGTGCGCCCGGCGGCGTACTCGCTGACGAAGTCCTCGACGACGTCCTGGTGGAAGCGTTCGGCGAGGTCCCAGACGTAGAAGGGGATGCCGATCACGTCGGCGGCGCGCCGGGCGTCGCGGGAGTCCTCCAGGGTGCAGCAGCCGCGCGCCCCCGTCCGGTAGGACTGCGGGTTGCTGGACAGGGCCATGTGGACCCCGGTGACGTCGTGCCCGGCCTCGGCGGCGCGGGCGGCGGCCACGGCGGAGTCGACGCCGCCCGACATGGCGGCGAGAACGCGCAGAGTCATAGTCCTTCGAGGGTACGCGGCGTGGCCCGGTCCGCCGTCCGCATTTCCGCGTACGATTGGGGCCGCTATGGGAATCTTCCGCCGTCCGCGCGAGGCGTCCACCGTCGTACCGCCCGCGATCAGCGAGTTCTGGGAGTGGTGGGCGCAGGCCCGCCCCACCATCGAGGCGTCGCTGGCCGCCGGGCCCGAACCCGACGCGGCCGAGGCCGCCGTGCCCGGCGAGGGGCTGTCGGCCGAGACGATCGAGGAGCTGTCCCGCCGCGTCCACAAGATCCATCCGGGCCTGCAGTGGGAGATCGGCGGCGCCGACGACCGGAGCCCGTCGCTGACCGTGACCGGCGGCGGCGACCCCGAGCTGCGCGGCCTCACCGAGCGCTGGGCCCGCTCCGCGCCCTCCGGCGCCGCGGCCGGCGGCTGGAGCTTCCACCCGGCGCGCCAGGCCGACCCGGAGATGCTGTCGCAGGACCTCATCCTCGGCGACCACGAGTTCGACCTGGAGTACGTCCGGCTGGGCATGCGCGCCGACGCCGACCGCGCCCGCGTGCACATCACCGCCTACCACCCCGACTTCCTGTTCGTCGCCGAGGAGCAGCAGCTCCAGGTGGCGCTGAACGTCCTGTACTGGGCGCTCGGCGAGGACGACGTGGCCCGCTGGATCGGCGAGGTCGCGATCGCGACGGAGGCGCCGATCGACGCGCTGGTGCCGTCGATGCTGCCCGCCGTCGTCGAGCAGGTGGCCGAGCCGTTCGCCGAGCCCGCCTGGCTGACCGGCGAGGGCCGCACCCCGCGCGGGCACCCGGCCCGCCTCGGCGCCCGGTTCCCGCTGCACCGGCAGGACTACCCGCTCTGCGACCTGCACGTGGCGATCACCGTCCCGTACGCCAACAGCAACCCCGACCGGCTGCCGGTCGAGCCGTCGGCGGGCGCGCTGCGCTCGTTCGAGAAGAAGCTGGCGAAGCTCGGCGACCGGGCGGTCCTCGCCGTCCGGGAGACGGGGGACGGCCTGCGGGTCTTCCACCTGTACGCCGACCCCGACTCGGGCGTCATCTCCGAGCTCGACCAGCTCGCCGCGGGCTGGCCGGAGGGCAAGGCCAAGGTCGCCTCCACCGCCGACCCCGGCTGGAAGGCCCTCGCGCCCTACCAGCCGTGAGAAGACGCGCGCCCTACCAGCCCTGGCGCGTGGCGTCGACCTTGCGCCAGCGGGCCTCGCAGAACGAGTAGAGGCCGAAGGTGAGCACGCCGGCGGCGACGGCCGCGAGGCCCCAGGCGCCGGCGGGGGTGTCGGCGAACTCGCGGAGCGTGCCGTCGAGGCCGCGCGCCTTGTCCGGCTGGAACGTGGCGGCCGCGTAGGCGAGGAACGCGCCGGCGGCGAGGCCGACCAGGCCGCGGGCGGCGTTCCCGACGATGCCGAGGGGCTGGACCGACCGCCGCGCCACCCTGCCCATCTTGGCGGTCTCCAGCTCGTCCAGGAAGCCGCGCCGGACGGCGCCGACGACCACGATCACTCCCCACACCACGAACCCGGCGGCGATCGCCAGGACGAGCCAGCGGCCGCCGGGCTCGCCCATCAGCCGCGCCGTGATGGTCTGGGACTGCCGGTCGCTCGACGTGCCGTGGTGGCCGAACAGGAACGCCAGGGTCCCCGCGCAGCCCGCCGTGTACATGACGGCGCGCCCCGCCGAGCCCAGCCGCTTGGTGGGCTTGTCACCGTCCTCTACGGGACGCCCGTACAGGACCTCGGCGAGCTGCCAGAGGGCGAGCGCGGCGAAACCGGCCGCCATCAGCCCGAGGACGACCGGGCCGCCCGGCTTCTCGGCGACCGCCTCCAGCGCGCCCTTGCGGTCGGCCTCCTTCCCGCCGCCGCCGAACGCCACCTGGAGGGCGAGCCAGCCGATGAGGAGGTAGAGGAGTCCGCGGGCGGCGAGACCCGCCCGGGACAGGTGGTGGAACCAGGGGTGTCCCGCCGCCTGCTTGATGCCGTCGCTCACGTCCGTCGTCACGGGCAACGCCGTCCCCGTTCAAGAGAAGGTCAAACCCGGGGCGGATCGGCCGGCGGTCAGCTGAGGCCGGCGCGGCGCGCGCGTTCCACCACCGGGCCGATGGCGTCGGCGAGGGCCTTCACGTCGGCCTCGGTGGAGGTGTGGCCGAGCGTGAAGCGCAGCGAGCCGCGGGCGCGCTCGGTGCTCGCGTCCATCGCGAGCAGGACGTGGCTGGGCTGGGAGACGCCGGCCGAGCACGCCGACCCGGTGGAGCAGGCGATGCCGCGCGCGTCCAGCAGCATGAGCAGGGCGTCGCCCTCGCAGCCGGGGAAGGAGAAGTGGGCGTTGCCGGGGAGGCGGTCGACGGGGTCGCCGTTCAGGACGGCGTCCGGCACGGCGGCGCGGACGGCGTCGATCAGCCGGTCGCGCAGCTCGGTGAGGCGGCGCGCCTCGGCCTCCCGGCGGGCGACGGTGGCCTGGACGGCGGCGGCGAACCCGGCGATGGCCGGGGTGTCGAGCGTCCCGGACCGGACGTCGCGCTCCTGGCCGCCGCCGTGCAGCAGGGGCACCGGGTCCAGGAAGACGGGCTCTTTGGGCTTGGCGAGCAGCAGCGCGCCGACGCCGATCGGGCCGCCGAGCTTGTGGCCGGTAATGGTCAGGGCCTGCGCGCCGCTCGCCGCGAACCCGACGGGCAGCTGCCCGGCGGCCTGGACGGCGTCGGTGTGCAGGGGGACGCCGCGCTCGCGGGCGGCGGCGGCGAGCTCGGCGACCGGCTGGACCGTCCCGACCTCGTTGTTGGCCCACATCACGGTGGTGAGCGCCACGTCGTCGCCGGAGCCGAGCGCGTCGCGGAGCGTCTCGGGGCGGACGCGGCCCAGCCCGTCCACCGGGAGCCACTCGACCTTCGCGCCCTCGTGCTCGGCGAGCCACTGCACCGCGTCCATGACGGCGTGGTGCTCCACGGCGCCCGCCAGCACGCGGGTGCGGGCGGGGTCGGCGGCGCGGCGGGCCCAGAACACGCCTTTGACCGCGAGGTTGTCGGCCTCGGTGCCGCCCGAGGTGAACACGACCTCGCTGGGCCGGGCGTCGAACGCCTCGGCGATGATCTCGCGGGACTCCTCGACGACGCGGCGGGCGCGCCGTCCCACCGCGTGCAGGGAGGACGGGTTCCCCAGCTCGCGCAGCTCCGCCGTCATCGCCTCGACGGCCTCGGGCAGCATCGGGGTCGTCGCCGCATGGTCGAGGTAGGTCACCACGCGGTCAACATTATCCGCGCCGGTCCTGTTCCCCGCCGTCGCCCGTGCCGTTGCGCGCGGGGGCGGGAATAGCCGCCGGGAAGGGCCGGTTCACCGTGTGTACCGTCCAGCCGGTACAGTAGGAGCATCATGACGAAAGACGCCCTTCTGGACGCCGCCGAGGCCGTGCTCTCCGAGCAGGGCACGCAGGCGCTGACGCTCATCGCGGTCGCCGACCGCGCCGGCGTCAGCAAGGGAGGGCTGCTCTACCACTTCCCCACCAAGGAGGCGCTCGTCCGGGCCATGGTGGCGCGGGTCATCGAGGAGTTCGACGACCTGATCGCCGCCTACGTCGACGCGTACGGGGACGGCGTGCCGAGCGCCTACACCCGCGCCTACGTCGAGGCCACGTTCGAGATCCTCACCGGGGAGGCCCGCGCCTACCGGCGCTGGTCGGCCATCACGGCCGCCGCGGCGGACCCGGAGCAGGGCGAGCCGCTGAACGCGGCGATGCGCCGCTGGCACGGCCGCGACCCCGCCGAGGACCCGGACCCGGGCGCCGCGATGGTCGTCCGGCTCGCGGCCGAGGGCCTCTGGGAAGTGGTGAGCCATGATCCCGAGCTGTACGACGCCGCGCAGCTCGAAGCGCTGAAACGGCGGCTGCTGGACCTTCTGGAGCGATGACGGGGGCACCCGCCCCCTGACTCCCGTCCCGCCCGCCCCACCCCACCCCGAACCACCGCGAGCGGCCCCGCACGGCACTGCCGTGCGGGGACGCCCGTGCGACACCGGGCCGCCTCGCGGTCCGGAGTTCCGTCGTGACGACGCCGCGCGTGCGGCGCCGCAACCGGGGGCCGCCCGCCCCGCCGAGCCGAGAAAGAGGTGAACCATGCTGTTCCGTGCCCGCACCGGATCGTTCCTGACCTTCGCGCTGGCCGGCCTGCTGACCGGAGTGTGGGTGGCGCGCATGCCCGCGCTGGCCGCCAAGTTCGGGACGACCGAGGGCGAGATCGGCATCGTCGTCCTCGTCTGGGGGCTCGGCGCCATCGCGGCCATGCAGGCGCTGCGCGGCGTCATGGCGCGCGCGGGCAGCCGGACGGTGCTCCGCGCGGCCCTGCCGCTGACCGCGCTGTCCTACGTGGCGGTCGCGCTCGCGCCCACCTACGGGGTGCTGCTCGCGGCGGTCGCACTGTTCGGCATGACGTTCGGGATCACCGACATCGCGATGAACGCGCAGGGCAGCGTCGTCGAGCGGGCGTACCGCCGGTCCATCATGAGCGGCATGCACGCCGGATGGTGCGTGGGCGCGATGAGCGGCGGGGTGTTCGGCGTCGCGACCGCCGCCGCCGGGCTCGGCTTCACCACGACCGTGCTGACCGCCGCGCTGGTGGCGCTGCCCGCGAGCCTCGCGCTCGGCCGCACCTACCTGCCGGACCCGCCGGCGCCGGCCGAGGCCGGGACGGGCCGCAGGGCGCGCCGCCTGCCCCCGGCCGTCTACCTGATCGGCGTCCTCGGGTTCATCGCGTTCATGACCGAGGGGTCGATCGCCGACTGGAGCGGCCTGCTCCTGCACGAGGAGCTCGGCGCCACGGAGGCCGTCGCGGCCGTCGGGTACCCGGTGTTCGAGCTGGCGATGCTGCTCGGCCGGCTCGTCGGCGACCGCGTCCGGATGCGCGTCGGCACCCGCCGGCTGCTGACCGGCGCGGGCCTCGGCACCGCCGTCGGCATGACCGTCGTCGTGCTGGCGCCGACCCCGGCCGTCGCGATCGCCGGGTTCTTCGTGACCGGGCTGGTCGTCTGCACGGTCGTCCCCACGACGATCTCGCTGGCGGGGACCGCGGCGCCGGACCGTCCCGCCGCGGCCGTCGCCCAGGTCGGCGCGATGGGCTACGGCGGGCTGCTGCTCGGCCCGGTCGTGGTCGGCTTCCTCTCGGACGCCACCTCGCTGCGCGTCGGCGTCGGCACGGTCGTCGTCCTCGCGCTGCTCATCGCCGCCGGAGCGCGCTTCGTGCCGCTCCGGTCCAGCATCGACGTGACGGCCGCCGCCGTGCCCGAGCCGGCCGCCCAGACCGGCCCCACCGACCCCAGCGACACCCGGCCCGAACCCGTCGCCGCCTGACCCCCGGCGGCCGGGCTCGCAATCCGATATAACCCAATGCGGAATCATTGCGGGGAGAATCCCCGCGGGTGATGGGGGCGGTCCATGGCGGGATGGCGGGTTCCGGGGTACAGCGAGCTGCGCGTGCTCGGCGAGGGCGCGCAAGGGCGGGTCGTCCTGGCGCGGCACGACGCGACGGGACGCCCCGCGGCGATCAAGTACCTCGGGGAGTCGCTCGCCGGGGACGCGGAGTTCCGGGAGCGGTTCCGCGGCGAGGCCGAGCTGCTGAGCCGGCTCCGGAACCCGTACGTCGCGCAGCTGTTCGGGCTGGTCGAGCGGCCGGACGGCGCGGCCATCGTGATGGAGGCGGTGGACGGGGCGTCCCTCAAGGCGGTGCTCGCGGAGCGGGGCCCGCTGCGGCCGGAGGCGGCCCTGGCGGTGCTGAAGGGCTCGCTGCTGGGCCTCGCCGCCGCGCACGACCTCGGGATCGTCCACCGCGACTACAAGCCCGCGAACGTGATCGTGCGCGGCGACGGGCTCAGCAAGCTGATCGACTTCGGCATCGCGGTGGACGCGGGCGCGGCCGGCCGGTCCGGCACGCCCGTCTACATGGCGCCCGAGCAGTGGCGGGACGAGCCCGCCTCCCCCGCGACCGACGTGTACGCGGCGGCGTGCGTCTTCTTCGAGTGCGTGACGGGGCGGCGGCCCTACACCGCCGATGACCACGTCGGGCTGATGGGCCGCCACCTCACCGCCCCGGTCCCGGTGGAGGACGTCCCCGAGCCGCTCCGCCCGCTGATCGAGCGCGGCCTGGCCAAGAACCCGTGGGACCGCCCGATGGGGGCGGCGGCGTTCGTCGCCGAGCTGGAGGCGGTCGCGGCGGGCGCGTACGGGGCCGGCTGGGAGGGGCACGGCGTCCGGGCGCTCGCGGGCACCGCCGCCGCGCTGTCGGTGCTCTTCCCGCTCACCGCGCTCGGGCTCGGCTCGGGCGGCGCGGCCGGAGCCGGCGCGAGCGCGGCCGGTGCGGCGGGCGGGGCCGCAGCGGGCGGTGCCGGGGCGGCCGGAGCGGGAAGCGCAGCGGGCGCCGGGGCGGGCGGTGCCGGAGCGGCGGGCCAGGGGGTGCTCGGCGCGCTCGGCGCGAAGGGCGCGGCGGCCGTCGCGGGCGGGGCCGCCGCCGTGGCGGTGGGCGGCGGCGCGGCCGTCTACGTGGCCACGGCCGACGAGGCGCCGAAGCCGATCGCGACGCGCCTGGCCGCGCTCAGCGAACCGCCGCGGAACATCGGGAACGGGGCCACGCTCCAGGTGCAGGGCCAGGTCGTGCGGGTCACGGGCGGCGAGCCCGCGGTCACGCGCAAGGTCAACGCGGCGCTGCGGGCACCGCTCGAACAGCGCTGGACGAAGACCGTCAGCGGCCTGAAGGACATCGGCCGCGGCGCCTACACCGATGTCGTGAAGCCGCAGATCCTGCTGCACAACGACCGGCTGCTGTCGGTCTGGTACACCGTCACCCTCCAGGGCGACCGCGGGACGGGCTGGGACCAGTCACAGGCGGCCACCGTCGACCTCAAGACGGGCGCCTCCTACACCGCGCCCGGCCTGTTCCGCGTCCCGACCGAGCAGGGCCTCAAGCCGCTGGACGGCAAGATCAAGGCGCACCTGCCCGACGGCGTGTACTGCTGGAGCGGCCAGAGCACCCCGGGCGGCACGGTGGTCCCGCGCGGCACCGACAACCCGTCCAAGTTCGTCGGCGACGGCTCCGTGACCATGGCCCTCACGCCGAAGGGCGTCCGCGTGGCGTTCTACGGGGCGATCCTGGGCTACGCGTCGGCGTGCGGGCTGCAGGACACGGTCGTCCCGTACGGCGAGGTGAGCGAGATGCTCAAGCCCGCGCTGCTGAAGGCCGTCCCGTACCCGTCGCCCGCCCGATCCTGAAACGCCCGGTCCCGAAACGCCGGAGGCCCCGGCGGCGGGTGCCGCCGGGGCCTTCGCGCGAGGATCACTTGCGCTTGGTGATCTCCTCGGTGAGCTGCGGCGCGACCTGGAAGAGGTCGCCCACGATGCCGTAGTCGACGAGCTCGAAGATCGGCGCCTCGGGGTCCTTGTTGATGGCGACGATGGTCTTCGAGGTCTGCATGCCGGCCCGGTGCTGGATGGCGCCGGAGATGCCGACCGCGATGTAGAGCTGCGGCGACACGGTCTTGCCGGTCTGGCCGACCTGGAACGAGTGCGGGTACCAGCCGGCGTCCGTCGCGGCGCGGGACGCGCCGACGGCGCCGCCGAGCGAGTCGGCCAGCCCCTCGATGATCTTGAAGTTCTCGGCGCCGCCGACACCGCGGCCGCCGGAGACGACGATCGCGGCCTCGGTCAGGTCCGGGCGCTCGCCCTTCTCCTGGACGACCTTCTCCACGATCTTCGCGCCCTTGTCGGCGTCCGACAGCGTGACCGACACCTGCTCCTCGGCCGGGGTGGCCGGGGCCGCCTCGGGGGCGACGGAGTTCGGCCGCACGGCGATGATCGGCGTGCCGGTCTTCACCTTGGCGTGCGCGATGATGCCGCCGCCGAAGATGGAGTGCTCGGCGACGAAGCCGTCGGTGACGTCCACGACGTCGGTGAGCACGCCGGAGCCGGTCTTGACCGCGAGGCGGCCCGCGACCTCCTTGCCCTCGCCGGTCGCGGCGACCAGCACGGCGGCGGGCGACTTGTCGGCCACGAGCTGGGCGAGCAGCGCGGCCTTCGGGGCGACGACGTAGGAGGTCAGCTCCTCGTCGGCGGCCACGTAGACCTTGCCGGCGCCGTACTCGCCGAGCTTGTCCTTGGCGTTCTCATAGCCCGGGCCGACCCATACCGCGGCGGCCTCGCCGAGCCGGTTCGCCAGCGTCAGCAGTTCGAGCGCGACCTTCTTGACCTCACCGTCGACATGGTCGACGAGGACGAGAATCTCAGCCATTGGTCTCTAAATCCCCTTCCCCGGTCAGACGAACTTCTTCGACGCGAGGAACTCGGCGATCTTCACGCCGCCGTCGCCCTCGTCGGTGACGATCTCGCCCTTGGCGCGCGGCGGCGCCTCGGCGAAGTCGACCACCTCGGTCGCGGCGTTCGCCAGGCCCACCTGGGCCGCGTCGATGCCGGCGTCGCCCAGGCCGAGCGTCTCGACCGGCTTCTTCTTGGCCGCCATGATCCCCTTGAAGGAGGGGTAGCGCGGCTCGTTGATCTTCTCGACGACGCTGACGACCGCGGGCAGGCTCGCCTCGACCCGGTCGAAGCCGTAGTCGGTCTGCCGCTGCGCCTTGATCGACGTCCCGTCGATCTCGACCTTGTTGGCGAGCGAGACCTGCGCGACGCCGAGCCGCTCGGCGAGCATCGCGGCGAGGACGCCGGTGCGCGCGTCGGTGGACTCCGAGCCGAGGATCACCAGGTCGAACCCGGTGCGGCCGAGGGCCTGCTGGAGGGCGTACGAGGTCTGCAGCGCGTCGGAGCCGGCGAGGCCGTCGTCCACGAGGTGCACGGCCTTGTCCGCGCCCATGGCCAGGGACTTGCGGATCGAGTCGGTGGCCTTGTCGGGACCCATGGTCAGGACGGTCACCTCGCCGCCGTGGGCCTCCTTGATGCGCAGCGCCTCTTCGATCGCGTACTCATCGAGTTCGTTGATGACCCCGTCCGCCGCCGCGCGGTCGAGCGTGCTGTCATCGGACTTCAGCTTGCGCGGGCTCTCCGTATCGGGAACCTGCTTCACCAGGACGACGATGTTCATGGCCGGTGGCCGACCTCCCTGCACTCAGTTGGCCGCTGGGTGAGCGGCAGAGGGGCGCCGCCCATGACGGGTCGACGCGGACGTGCGCTTTCGAAGTCACAGCCTGCCAAATACCCGAACCTGCTTCGGAGCCGGGTCCCTGATTCGGCCGTGCACCCGCCATGTTACTAGCGAGTAGCCTGCTGGCAAATCCCAGTTCGTGAGACCTTACCCACGCGAACGGGGGTTTCAGGGGCCGAATCCCATTCCGAACCGGACGTGACGCACTTCACGTCTCACCACCGGTTGACGGCGTGCTGCAGGCGGTCCAGCGCGCTCTCCAGCGACTGCTGCGCCCCGTACAGCGGAGCGAAGCTCGGCGTCAGCGTCAGCGCCGCGACCCCCGCGACCAGGGCGAGGGCGCCGAGGCCCAGCACGGCGCCGGCGATGGTCCGGGGCCGCCGCGCGACGGGCAGGAACATCCGCTCCAGCTGCCGGCGCGGACCCTGCACGCCGGGCGCCGTCCACAGCACCGCCGCCCCCGCGCCGGCGCCGAACGCGCCGGCCGTGAGCGAATCGATCTTCCCGCCGAACGCCGCCGCCGCGACCAGCACGACCGGCACCGCGACCGCGACCGCCGCCGCGTACGGGACGGTCAGCAGCGTCCCCCCGAAGGCGCCCGCCCAGCCCTTCGCCCACGTCCCCACCGGCGTGCCCGCGAGCCGCAGCAGCGTCACGGCGGCGAGCGACGCCGCCAGCCCCGCGACCGGCACCACGACCACGACGGCGACCGCGATCACCACGGCCATGGCGGTGAGAAGCCGCGCCCAGCCCTCGGCGCGACGGCGCTGGGCCAGCGTGTCGAGGAAGACGTTCGCCGCCGCGTAGTTGCCCTGGGCCGCGTTGCCCAGAACGCCCGCCATG
>NZ_JBFARO010000040.1:0-67405 GCF_040677125.1 Actinomadura sp. NPDC049382 | reverse complement strand
CACCGGTGGGCGCTCGCCCATCCGCGGATCGCCCCGTACGCCGAGCGGCTGGCCGGCGTCCGCGACGTGCTGCGCCCGACCCGCCGCGACTGGGCCGCGCTCGCCGCGCTCGCCCTGCTGAACTGGGTGTTCGACATCCTCGCGCTGCTGGCGGCGGCGAACGCGGTCGGCATCGAGGTCTCCCCGAACGGGGTCGCCCTCACCTACTTCGCCGCGCAGGCCGCGGGCAGCGCGCTGCCGCTGCTGCCGGGCGGCCTCGGCGCGATCGAGGGCAGCATGGCCGCGTCCCTGGTGGCGTTCGGCGCGGCCCTCTCCCCCGCCGCGGCGGCCGTCGGCCTGTACCGCCTGGTGTCCTACTGGGCCGTCGTCGCCGTCGGCTGGCTGGCGTGGGCGACCCTGCACGAGCACGCCCGCCTCGGCGCGCGCCTCAAGTCGCGGCTCGCCGCCGCCGGCGGCCTCCTGATGGACGGCATGATGGCGTTCGCGTTCGTCACCCCGTACACCACGGTGCCCCTGCACGCGCCGGAGGCGCGGCGCCCCTAGCGGGGTCTCAGACGGGGCTGTCCTCGGGGGCCCGCAGCCTGGTCAGCACCTGGACGGGGTCGGAGAGCACCTCGGCGAAGGCGAACTCTGCGGCGCCGACGAGGGTGGTGTCGTCGCCGAGCGCGGCCGTGCGGAGCTTGACCTTCTCGCGGGGCGCGGCGAGCGCGCCGGTGGCGAGGACGCTGCGGATCTGCGCGGCGGCGCCGAGGTAGATGTCGCGGAGCGTCCCGCCGAAGACGATCATGCCGGGGTTGAACACGTTGACGAGGCTGGCCACGCCGAGGCCGAGCCAGGTGCCGACCCGCTGCAGCGCCTCCCGCGCCGCGATGTCGCCCGCGTCGGCGGACGCGAGGACGGCGCGGACCGCGTCCCGGCCCGCCTGCCCGGGGTGCTCCGCCTGGCCGGCGTGGTCGAGCAGGGCCCGCTCGCCGACCTCGGCCTCCAGGCAGCCCTTCGAGCCGCACGCGCAGCGCCGTCCGCCCGGGTTGATGATCATGTGGCCGATCTCGCCGCCGAACCCCTCGTCGCCGCCGAGCAGCCGGCCGTGCGCGATGATGCCGCCGCCGACGCCGACGTCGCCGTGCAGGTAGATGAGGTTGTCGCAGTTCACCCCGGCGCCGCGCTCGTGCTCGGCGAGGGCGCCGAGGTTGGCGTCGTTGCAGACCGAGACGGGGATGCCGAGGCCGAGGCGGCGCGACAGCGCGTCCCCGAGCCGCAGGTCGCCGACGTCGAGGTTCGGGCCGAACATGATGGTGTCGTCGGCGCGGCGGACGGTGCCGGGGAACCCGAGGGCGGCGCCGACGCAGACGGCGTCGCGCTCGGCCTTGCGGACCAGCGCGCGGGCGCCCGCGACGAGCACGCCGAGCAGGTCGGCGGGGTCGGAGTCGCGGGCGCGCACGCCCTCCCGGCGGTCGAGCACGACGCCGCCGAGGCCGACGCGGGCGACGACGAGCCGGTCGACGCCGACCTCGAACGCCAGCACGTACACGCGGGTCGACTCGGGCCGGACGACGAGGGAGGGCCGCCCGGCGCGCCGTCCGGGGCCGCGCGGCAGCTCCTCGCGGACGAGCCCGGCCGCGGTGAGGTCGGACGTCAGCGCCATGATCGTGCTGCGGTTGAGGCCGAGCGACTCGGCCAGCGTCGCCCGCGACGCCGGGCCGCGCAGGTGCACGAAGCGCAGCAGGGTTCCGAGGTTGTGCCGCCGGACGTCCTCCTGCGACGGGCCCGCCTTCATCATCGGTGCGGCCCCGGCTCTCCACCGGTGCCCGAGGTGATCAGCTCGACGACCTGCCGGTGGGTGACGTCGGCGGTCCTGACCTGGGCCACCATCCGGCCGAGGTAGAGCGCGGCGATCCGGTCGGAGATCGCGAAGACGTCGTTCATGTTGTGCGAGATCAGCACCACCGCGAGACCCTTGTCGGCGAGCCGCCGGACGAACTCCAGCACCTGCTGGCTCTGCGCGATGCCGAGCGCGGCGGACGGCTCGTCCAGCACGACGACCTTGGCGTCCTGCAGGACGGCGCGGGCGATGGCGACGATCTGCCGCTGCCCGCCCGACAGCGTGGCGACCCGGCGGCGGACCGAGCCGAGCGTGCGGACGGCGAGCCCCGACAGCGCGGTGCGGGCCGTCTCCTCCATCAGGTCCTCGTCGAGGACGGGGCCGCTGCGCCGCTCCCGGCCGAGGTAGAGGTTCTGCACGATGTCGAGGTTCTCGCAGAGCGCGAGGTCCTGGTGGACGATCTCGATGCCGAGCCGGGCCGCGGCGCGCGGGCTGCCGATCCGCACCGGCTCGCCCTCGAACCGGTACTCGCCCCTGTCGAACGCGTGGATGCCGCCGATGCAGTTGACCAGCGTGGACTTGCCGGCGCCGTTGTCGCCGACCAGTGCGGTGATCTCGCCGGGGTAGGCGGAGAACGAGACGTCGTGCAGAACCTTCACGGAACCGAAGCTCTTCTCGATGCCGCGCAGGTCGATGGCTGGCGTCACTGACATGCCGAGGGGCTCCCACCGTGCCACACCGCCGCCGCGCGCCAGGCGGTCGTGATCCGTGAGCGTATCAGCAGCGGTCCCGGCGGACGTACCGGCGGAATCGCCGCCCGGCCACGGCCGGGAGCCGATGGTGCGGGCCACCGGCTCCCAGGCGTCCCCGGCCGCGTTCACCGGGTCACCGCTTCCACGGGGTCACCGCGTCCGCGGGCTCATCGCCCGGCGGCCGTGCGCCGCCGCCTGGCCAGCGCGTCCATGGTGGCGGCGAGCAGGAGCACCACCCCGGTGATGAGGAAGCTCAGGTACGCCTTGGTGCCGAGCAGGCCGAGCCCGTTCTCGATGATCGCGATGACGAGCCCGCCGAGGACGGCGTCGCGGGCCTTGCCGCGGCCGCCGAACAGGCTCGTCCCGCCGATGACGGCGGCGCCGACCGCGTACAGCAGCGTGTTGCCCGCGCCCGCGTTGACGGCGACCGAGTTGAGCCGGGACGCGGCCACGATGCCGCTGACCGCCGCCAGCCCGGAGCCGATCATGAAGACGGAGATCCGGATGCGGACGACGTTGATGCCGGCGCGGCGCGCGGCCTCGGCGTTGCCGCCGACGGCGTAGATGTGCCGGCCGTAGGCGGTGCGGCCCAGCACGAACGTGCAGACGATCAGCAGGATGCCGACCAGCAGGACGCCCCACGGGATGCCGCCGAGCGTGATCAGCGGGCTCGGGGCGCGGTCCTGGCTGAGCACGAACGTGCTGATCAGCAGTGCGGCGGCGACGACGCCGGACTGGGCGAGCACGAACTCCAGCGGCTTGGAGTGCAGCTCGCGGACGCGCTGCCGGCGCCAGCGCAGCACCTGCGTCGCGGCGTAGCCGACGGAGCAGGCGACGGCGAGCGTCCAGCCGAGCCAGATCGGCATGTTCTTGGTGGCGATCGCCACGATGACCTCGTCGCGGACGGGCACGGTGCCGCCCTCGCCGATCAGCCGCAGCGTGATGCCCTGGAGGCCGAGGAAGAACGCGAGCGTGACGACGAACGACGGTATTCGCAGTACGGAGACGAGCCAGCCGATCACGGTGCCGATGAGGACGCCGGTCGCCACCGCGCTGATGATCGCGACGTACCAGGGCTGGCCGCCGTCCACCAGGATCTTTGCCATGACGGCGGCGGACAGGCCGCTCGCCACGCCCGCGGCCAGGTCGATCTCGCCCACCAGCAGGACGAACACCAGGCCCATCGCGAGGATCGTGATGGGCAGCGCCTGGGTGGACAGGTTCGCGATGTTCGCCTTGCTGAGGAAGGTGTCGGGCTTCAGCGCGGTGAACAGGATGACGAGGGAGATCAGGCCGAGGATGGCGGGGAGCGCGCCGAGCTCGCCGGCCTTGATCTTGTTCCAGTAGTCCAGCGCCGCCGACCTCATGTCGTGCTCGCGCCGGTCGGTCGCGAAGTCCGCGTCCGCCAGCGTCATGGCGGTGTCCTTCGGAGTCGGGATGTCGGTGGACACGTGGTCCCCCCTCAGATGCTCTCTGCGGCGGTCGTCGGCGCGAGGCCGAGATCACCGGAACGGCCGGCGGTGATGAGTTCCACGACCTGGCCGTGGGTGACCTCGGAGCGGGCGACGTCCGCGGCGACCCGGCCGAGGTACAGCGCGGTGATGCGGTCGGCCACCTCGAAGACGTCGTTCATGTTGTGCGAGATCAGCACGACGGCGTGGCCGCTGTCGGCGAGGCGCCGGACGAGGTTGAGCACCTGCTGGGTCTGGGCGACGCCGAGCGCGGCGGTGGGCTCGTCCAGGATGACGACCTTGGACTCCCACAGCGCGGCCTTGGCGATGGCGACCGTCTGCCGCTGCCCGCCGGACAGGCTCGACACCTGCTGGCGGACGGACTTGACGGTGCGGACCGACAGCCGTGCGAGGACCTCCCGGGCGGACTCCTCCATCGACGCCTCGTCCAGGATGAGGCCGTGCTTGCGCTCGCGGCCGAGGAACATGTTCTGCACGATGTCGAGGTTGTCGGCGAGCGCGAGGTCCTGGTAGACGACCTCGATGCCGAGGTCGGCCGCGGCGCGCGGCCCGTCGATCGTCACCGGGCGCCCGTCGAACTCGATCTGCCCCGAGTCGATCGGGTGGATCCCGGCGATGCACTTGATCAGGGTCGACTTGCCCGCTCCGTTGTCGCCGACGAGGGCCATGACCTCGCCGAGCCGCAGCGTGAAGTCCACGTCGTGCAGGACGTGGACGGCACCGAAGCTCTTGTTGAGCCCGGTCAGGCGGAGGACGGGGTCTCCGTTTTCAGCCACGTGGTTCCTTCCACTGTCTGTCGCGCGCCCGTGGCGGGCCCCCGGCGCCCCGGGCTTCCGGGTGCCCGGGACGCCCTCAGCGGGTGGGGCCCGCCACGAGGTCGGCGGGGGTCGTTACTGGACCGTGATGCCGGCGGCCTCGCACTTGGCCGCGTACGCCCCCTTGCAGAGGTCGGCCGCCTTGACCGAGCCGTCGTCGACGACCTTCTTGACGTTCTCCTTGGTGATGCCGATCGGCTCCAGCAGCACCGACGGGACGTCGCGCTTGCCGATCGGGTCGTGCTCGGTGGCGGTGGTCTCGCCCTTCTCGCCCTTGATGAGGGAGACGGCCAGCTTCACCGCCGCGTCGGCCTCCAGCTTGGACGGCTTGTAGACCGACGTGCACTGGGTGCCGTCGAGAATGTTCTGCAGGCCCTGAACGGTGGCGTCCTGACCGGTGACCGGGACCTTGCCCGCGCGCTGGTTCTTCTTCAGGATCGAGATCACCGCGTTGCCGAGGTTGTCGTTCGCGGCGAGCACACCGTCGATCTTGCCCTTCTGCTCGGTCCACATCTGCTCGAAGAGCGTGGCGGCCTTCTCGGCCTCCCACTCCGGGACGGGCTGCTCGGCGACCTTCTTGTAGGTGGAGACCTTGTCGAGCACGTTGTGCGAGCCCTTGGCGAAGAGGGTCGCGTTGTTGTCGGAGGGCGAGCCGTTGAGGTAGACGATGTTGGCGTCCTTCTCGCCCAGGCACTTCTGCAGGCCGACGGCCATCGTCTCGCCGACCTTCACGTTGTCGAAGGAGACGTAGTAGTCGGCGACGCCGCCCAGGGTGAGCCGGTCGTAGTCGATGGTCTTGACGCCCTGCGCCTGCGCCTTGCGCTGCACGGCGGCGGCGGAGTTGGAGTCGAGGCCGGTGACGAGCAGGACGGTGACGCCGCTCGTCAGCATCTGGTCGGCGATGGTCTGGAACCGCTGCGCGGAGCCTTCCGCGTTCTGGATGTCGCTCTGGATGCCGGCGGCCTTGAAGGCCTGCTCGAGGTAGGGGCGGTCGAAGTTCTCCCACCGCGCGGACGAGGCCGTGTCGGGCAGGATCACGCCGACCTTGCCCTTCGCCGCGTCTCCGCCGGAGTCGTTGCCGTCGTCCCCGCACGCGGTGAGGCTGAGCGCCGCGGCCGTCGTGAGGGCCATCAGGCCGAGGATGCCCTTGCGCATTGCCCGGGTCCTTTCTGGGGGGCGGCCGCCGTGCCGCGGCCGGGTCTTCCGACCCGGTGAGCGAGATCACACGTCCACCGGGGTGAATGTTGTGTCCCGCAACTTATGTCGCGCTTGTCCATCACGCCAGACCTGTCGGCATGTTGATTTGTTGTCGGCGGTAACAATCACGTAACACGAGATCAACATGGGTGGGACGAGGGGTGGCCCGGGCATGGCGGCGCCCCGGCGCGGGCGCCCGCCGGGCACGGGCGGGCGAGGCGGCGCCCGCGAAATGTTTCGCGGCTCAACATTCACCCAGCGCCCCGCCGAGCAGGGTTCTAGGGCGGGCGGAAGCGCCGGACCTCCCTGAAAGCGCACGGCACGCGGGCACGGCGCAGGGCTCACGGGCACGGCGCGCGGGCTTACGGGCGCAGCGCAGGGCACGGCGCGGGGCCGCGCGTCAGCGCGCGGCGGAGAACCGGTGCGTAGGGAGGATCAGCGGGCGGCGAGGACCACGGCGACGCGGTCGGCCGCGGTGGTGACGTCGTCGGCGGCGGCGATGCGCTCCGACCACGACCACCAGTACCACCAGCCGTCGGCGCCCTGCTCGGCCATGATGTTCTCGGTGAGCGCGGCCGCGTCCGGGTTCAGGACGTGCAGGCTCGGCGACTGGCCGCGGGGCAGCGTGAGCCGTACCCGGAGGCCGCGTTTGACCAGCTCGCCCCCGAGCTCTTCCAGATATTCGATCCGCGTCTTCGACGGCGCGGCCGTTCCCGTATCGTCAGGCGTCATCCTTGCTTCCTCACGGACTCCGCGCGGCCCGACGTGTACGGTACTCACCCTCCCGCTTCACCGGCCCGGGTGCAAGCACATCGCCAGGTCAGCGCGGTGCGGCACCGGGACGGGCGGCGGGGGCGGCCCGCGTTCGGAGGTCCCGGGGACCCTATCCGGGATATCTTGCGCGTAGTACATGAACCGGGAACATGGGGGCGACAATGACGGTGGGCGCGGGTGCCCAGCCAGGAGCCGGCCCGGCCGCCGCGCCGGCGGGCGGCCTCGGACGGGGCGCGCGGACGTGGCACCGGTTCCACTACGCGGTCGGCGTGTTCCTCCTCGCCTACGGGGTGGCGGTCCTGGCCAGCGGCGTGCTGCTGTGGGGCGACCGGGTGGACGAGGCCGAGGGCTACTTCGGCTCCGGCCCGGCGAGCGGCGTCGTCGTCGCCGTCAAGGCCGTCGAGGCGCTCCTGCTGCTCTGCGCGGCGGCGGGCGTGGCGCTGCGCCGCGACATGCTGTTCGTGCCGCCGCTGGCGGGCTGGATGGCCGGGTTCGCGATGTTCGCCGTCCTGGACGTGTTCACCGGCCGGTGGGGCGGCCTGATCCAGCACCTGCTCTACCTGGCGGCGTTCGTCGTGCTGCTGTTCCTGTCGTACGGGCTCAGCGCGAAGGCCCAGCTCGCCGGCATGCGCACGGCGGCCGAGCCCGGCTCCTCCCCCGTCGGGCCGCGCGGGCTCACCCGCACGCAGGAGTTCGCCCTCCAGGCGATCGACCGCGCCGTCGCGCTGACCGGCCCGCGCCCGCGCCCCGTCCCGCCGCCGGCGCAGCCGTCGCCGTCCCAGCCGTCGCCCCAGCAGGCACCCCGGCAGGCGCCGTCGCAGCAGGCCCAGCCGCCCGCCGAGCAGCACGACTGATCTTGGCAGATCTTGCCGTTGGTGCCGCCCGCACCCGATGTCACGTTGTGGCTCATGAGAGCCCGAGAACTGGCGTTGCCCGTGGTGGTGGCGGCGTCCCTCGCGGTGCCCGCGGCGCTCGCGGCACCCGCATCGGCACGGCCCGCCGCCCCCGCGGCGGCCTGTGACCCGACCCAGACCTCACCGGTCTACCGGGGCAGGGTCCCCGCACCGGAGCAGGTCCTCGGCTTCGAGCTCGGCGAGCGGCCGGTCAGCGCCGCCGAGTCCGACGCCTACCTGGAGGCGGTCGCCGCCAAGAGCGAGCGCGTCGTGTCCGGGACGCTCGCCACGTCCGCGCAGGGGCGCCCGCTCAAGTACGCGATCGCGGGACGTCCGGCGCTGCTGTCCAAGGCGGGGCTGGCCAAGGTGCGGCGGGAGGCCGCGCGGCTGCGCGACCCGCGCACGCCGGAGGCGCTCGCCGAGCGGATCACCGAGCGCGGCGTCCCGATCCTGTGGGTCAGCGGCAACGTCCACGGCGACGAGCCGAGCGGCACCGACGCGGCGCTGAAGGTGCTGCGCGACCTCGGCGACCGCCGGGACTGCGCCGCGACGGCGATCCTCGACAACGCGCTCGTCGTCGTCCTGCCGACGCAGAACCCAGACGGGCGCGAGCTGAACACCCGCCAGAACGCCTACGGGTTCGACATGAACCGCGACTGGTTCGCGCGCACCCAGCCGGAGACCGACGGCAAGCTGGCGATGCTGAACCAGTACCCGCCGGTCCTCTACATCGACGCGCACGAGATGGGCGGGACGTCGTACTTCTTCCCGCCGAACGCCGACCCGATCTACCACGAGACGCCCGAGCAGGCCGTCGGCTGGATCAACGACCTGTACGGCGCGGCGATGGCCGCCGAGTTCACGCGGCAGGGCATCGACTTCTTCAACCGCGACGTCTACGACCTCTTCTACCAGGGCTACGGGGACTCGGTCCCGACCAGCGCGTTCCACGCCGCCGGGATGACGTTCGAGAAGGGCGACGAGAGCCCGTACCCGGAGCGGGTGAAGGAGCAGTACCTCACCCAGTGGGTGACGCTGTCGGCCGCCGCCCGCAACCGGCACCGCGTCCTGACGGAGTGGCGCCAGATGACGGTGGACGCCCACGCCCAGGGCAAGGCAGGGAAGCTGGAGCCCAACCAGATCTACAACCCGCCGAACACGATCGACCGTCCGGTGCCCGACCGGAAGGTGCGGAGCTACTTCCTGCGGGACGACGACCCGGCCAAGCGCGCCGAGGTCCGGCAGATCGTGCGGCGGCTTCAGCGCATGGGCGTGCAGGTCAAGAAGCTCGTCCGGCCGCTGACCGTCCCGGACTTCAAGGCGTACGGGCACGCCGAGGCCAAGACCACCCTCCCTGCGGGCACGTACTGGATCTCGATGGCTCAGGGCCAGAAGCACTGGATCCAGGCCATGCTCAACGAGGACTCCTACACGCCGTTCCCGTACTTCTACGACGTGACGGCGTGGAGCCTGCCGCTGCTGGGCAACGTGGCCGGCGGGTCGTCCGGGGCCGTGCTGCGGCCGAGCGCCGTGCCGGTTCCGACACTGCCCGCGCCGCGTCCCGGCCATGAGGGGAAGGCGCCCAAGCTCGGCATCCTGCAGCTGTCGGCGACGTCGTCGTCCGCGCGCCAGTCGGCGGGCTGGCTGCGGCACCGCCTCGACCGCGACTGGAAGCTGCCGTTCACCCTGCTCACCCCGGCGGACGTCGCGGCGGGCAGGCTCGGCGGCATCGAGGTCCTCGTCACGCCGGACGGCCCGGCGTCGTCCGCCTACACCGCGCTCGGCGACACGGGCCGGGCCGCGCTCCAGCGGTGGACGCGCGACGGCGGCCGCTACATCGGCTGGCAGGGCGGGACGCAGCTCGCCGCGCGGCTCGGCCTGACGACCGCGACGCTGGCCGAACCCACGTCCGACATCCCCGGCACGCTGTTCCGGGTGAAGGTGGACGGGTCGAGCCCGCTGGCGAAGGGCGTCGGCCCGGCGGCGTGGAACTTCACCTCCTACGACCTGGTGATGAACGCCTCCAGCGGCGTCGCCGCGGCGTACCCGCCGGCGGACTCGCCCGACTGGTTCGTCTCCGGGTTCGAGCGGGGCGCGGCCGAGCTGGGCGGTACCGCCGCGGTCGTCGACCAGCCCGTCGGCGCGGGCCGCTCCGTGCTGTTCGCGGCGGAGCCGAACTTCCGCGCGTTCAGCGACGGCACGGCCAAGCTGCTCTACAACGCGATCCTCGGCCCCGATCCGGCGGCGGCCGCGGCGCCCCAGGGCACGGCGAAGGCGGTGCGGGAGGCGGCCGAGCTGCCGTCCTACGAGTCGCCGATCCGCGTGTCGGTGAAGGCGGCGGACGCCGCGAAGGCCGCGTCCGTGCTGCGGTCGCTCGGCGCGGCATGGGCCGAGACCCGCGCCGGCGGGACGGTCCACTACGTGATCGACAACCCGCGGGGCCTGCCGGTGGACCACCACCCGTTCGCCGGGCGCCTGCCGTCCCTCATCCGCGCGGCGGGCATCGCGCCCGTCGCCGTCACCCTGCCCTGACCGGCTGCGCGGCGTGCCGGCCCGGCCGGCACGCCGCGCCCCAGGGTCACTACTTGCGGACGATCCAGGCGATCGCGGTCATCGTCCCCGGCGGGACCTCGGTGAACCCGCCGTCGCGCACGGCGATCGCCGCCTTCTTCACGCAGTCGCGCCACGGGACGTCCCGGGCCAGCCGGACGGCCGCCCCCGCCTCCACCCACGCCGCCACGTCCTTGCGGCGGCCCTGGCGGAGCAGCAGCTGCGCGGCGTGTCCGCACTGCGCGGCGGCCTTCCCCGTCGTGATCGTCACGTCCGGGTTGAGGGCGATCGCCGCGTACGGCGGCTCCGGCGCCGGCTCCGGCTCGCCGTCCGCGAGGTCGAGGCCCGCGACCTGCAGCTTCGCCAGCTGCGGCGGGACGTCCGACACCGGGCCCGGCGGGAACGCCCGCACCTGCGCGCCCGCGTGCTCGACGGTGACGCCGGGCAGCGCCGCCGCCTCCGGCCAGCGCACGCCCCGCGCCCGCCGCGTCACCTTCCGTATCCGCCGGGACTCCCATTCGCGCACGGCGTCCCGCCATTCGCCCTCGACCGCGCGGGGGTCGGTGAGCAGCCGGACGACGGCGGTCGCCGCCGCCTCGCAGACCGCGCCGTGCCCCGGCGGATCGGCCTTCTCGGCCCGTACCACCAACTGCATCGCCCAGGGCGGATCATCGAGAGGGTCGTAGTCAGGTCGCACCCGTGGAGTATTCCAAACCCGATCCGGCTTTCCCCGGTCGGATGTGGGTAATGCAACTCTTACCGTCCCCCGGACGTCGTTCAGGTACGGGAGGTCTCCGGTGACCAGTGGCTCGTGGAGTGATTCCATACCGGGTATCGGGACGTACTTCGTCGGCATCGACATCGCCCCCGGCCGCTACAGATGCGACGACGGCAAGGGCGGCTGGTGGGTCCGCTTCACCGGGCCCGGCGGGGGCGACCCGGTCGGCTCGTGGCCGCTGCCCGCCGGCCCGACCGAGATCGAGATCGCGCGGACCGACTTCGCGTTCGAGACGCATGTCTCCACGGTCTGGCGCCGGGTGGCGCCGCCGCGCGCCCCCGAGGACGGCTCCCCCGCCGAGCCGCGCCCGGTCGCCGACCCCACCCTGCGCGCCGAACTCGACACGATCGTCGACCGCCGCCGCCCGCTGCTGTGGCTGGCACCGCTGACCGTGCTCGCCCTCGGCCTGCTCGGCTCGCCGCTGCTCGGCTCGCTGTGGCTGATCGGCCTCGGCATGCTCGCGGTCCTGGTCGCGCTCGGCACCCCGTCGGTGTCGCTGGACCTGCGCCGCGCCCGCGAGCTGGAGCGGCGCCGCGACCGCTACCTCATGCCCGACGACCTCGACGGCGACGGCCGGGCGCTGCTGGCCCGCGTCCAGGCGGCGATCGACGCCGTCCGCGACTCCGCGGTGAACCGCGAGGGCCTGCTGGACGCGGTGGACAACGCGGTCACCCTGCCCCGGCAGGAGTGGGAGATCGCCCAGGTCCTCGCCAAGCAGTCGAAGCTGCGCGCCGACCACGCCGAGATGGCCGGGGAGACGACGCTGCCCGAGGTGGAGGCGGCGCTCCGCCCGCTGCGCGAGAAGCTGGACATCTCCATCGCGGCGGTGACCCGCCGCGTGGAGGCCCTCGAACGCTACGCCGAGCGCGCCAGGGCGGCGGACGAGGTCCTGCGCGCCCAGCGCCACCTGGAGACGATCGCCGAGAAGGCCCACGAGTACGACGAGCTGCTGGCCTCGACCGTCCGCGACGACTTGGCCCTCCCGGCGATCGAGCGGCTCACCGAGCAGGGCGACGAGCTCCTGCGGACCCTCCGCGACCGCCTCACCAAGGCCGCCACCGAGCTCCCGCCCCCGCACTGACTCCGGCCGCTCCGCCATCGGGACCGTCCCTTCTTCGGACGGTCCCACTCGTTTCTTTCGGAAATCCCATTCTTCCTTCCCGCTTATACCGTGGACAGATATGGGCGGCACTCGTCCGCGAATGACGCCCATACCAACAATGGGGCTAAGGTGATGCGCGGAAGTTCGCGGACATCTGCGGGAAGGTCTCATGATGGACGACGGCGCCGGCCGGCCGAGCCCTGTCATCGACAAGACGCGACCGCATCAGGCGCGGTTGTGGAACCACTGGCTCGGCGGCAAGGACACCTATCCGGTGGACCGCGAGATCGGCGACAGGATCGCGGCGGTGTATCCGGAGATCGCGGACGTGGCGCGCCAGTCGCGGGCGCTGCTGGTCCGCGTCGTGCATTTCATGACCGGCCTCGGCGTCCGCCAGTTCCTCGATATCGGGACGGGGCTGCCCGCCGTCGACAACACCCATGAGGTGGCGCAGCGGGACGTGCCCGAAGCGCGGGTGGTGTACGTCGACAACGACCCGCTGGTGGTGGCGCACGCGCGGGCGCTGCTGAAGAGCGTCCCGGGCGGCGCGTGCTCCTACATCGAGGCCGACATCCGCGAGCCCGAGGAGATCGTCCGGGCGGCCGGGGCCGTGCTCGACTTCAGCGAGCCCGTCGGGCTGCTGCTGCTCGGCATCGTCGGCAACATCGCCGACGAGGACGACCCGCCCGGCATCGTCCGGCGGCTGGTGGACGCGCTGCCGTCCGGCAGCCTCGTGGCGATCAACGACGGGACGAACGTGCTCGGCCTGGACGAGTGGACGCCCGCCGAGGCCACGGCCCGGGGCGAGGCGCTCCGGCTGTGCGCGGAGGCCGGCACCGTGCCGTATCACGCGCGGACGCCGGAGTACATCGAGGCGCTGTTCGAGGGCCTGGAACTGCTGGAGCCGGGCGTGGTGTCGACGCCGCTGTGGCGGCCCGACTTCCCCCAGGCCGGCGAGCCCCGGCCGATCGACTCGTTCGGCGGCGTCGCCCGCAAGCCCTAGCCGCCCTGGCCGCCCGCGGGCCTTAGAAGATCTCGTCCAGGTGGTGGCGGAGGACGCGCATCGCGGACTCGGGGCTCCGCCGCCCGGCCAGGACGCTCGTGCCGAGGCCGTGGGCGAGGGCGAGCACCCGCGCCGCCTCCATGGCCGGGTCCTCGCACGTGTCGGCGAGGATCCGCGCGAGGCGTTCCTCCAGGCGGTCGGGGCCGTCCACGAAGGGCTGCTCCGCGAGCGACGGCTCGGTCTGCGCGAGCACGGCGTAGGACGTCCAGACCTGGTGGAACAGGCGGCTCTCCTGGTCGGTCGGCAGTGCCTCGGCGAGCAGCGCCTCGACGGTCTCGCGCGGTGACGGGTCGTCCAGGCCGGCGAGGCGGGCCGCCCAGCGTTCGTGGCTCTGCCGTTCGAGCCGCTCCAGCGCCGCGTTCATGAGCCGCGCCTTGGTCTCGAAGTAGTACTGGACGAGCCGCAGTGAGACCCCGGACTCGGCCGCGACCGAGCGCATGGTGACGGCGTGCAGGCCGTCGCGCCCGGCGACGCGGACGAGCCCCTCGATGATCTGCGTGCGGCGGGCGTCGTGGTCGGCGGTCCTCGGCATGCCCTTATGATACCGATGTATCATAATGATACGTCCGTACCAGAGGAGCCTCATGACGCCGCGGCAGCGAGCCGCGCTCGCCCTGGCGTGCGCCGCCCAGTTCATGGTCGTGCTGGACGTGTCGGTGGTGAACGTCGCGCTGCCGTCCATCCAGGCGGACCTGCGCTTCGCGCCCGCCGACCTCCAGTGGGTCGTCAACGCCTACGCCCTCCCCTTCGCCGGGCTGCTGCTGCTCGGCGGCCGGCTCGCCGACGTCCACGGGCTGCGCCGCGTGTTCGTCGCGGGGCTGGCCCTGTTCACGCTGGCGAGCCTGGCCGGCGGGCTGGCCGCCGGGCCGGGCCCGCTCGTCGCGGCGCGCGCCTTCCAGGGCGTCGGCGCCGCCCTCCTGGCGCCCGCGACGCTGACCGTCCTGACCACGGCGTTCGGCGAGGACGTCCGGCCCCGCGCGCTCGCCGCGTGGACGGCCGTCGGCCTCGCGGGCGGGACGGCCGGCAACCTCGTCGGCGGCGTGCTCACCGACGCGCTGTCGTGGCGCTGGATCCTGCTCGTCAACGTCCCGATCGGCGTCCTCGCGCTGCTCCCCGCGCGGCTGATCGAGAACGCGAAGGGCGGACGGCGGCGGCTGGACGTGCCGGGCGCCGTGCTGGCGACCGCGGGCGTCGCATCGCTCACCTACGGCGTCACGCGCGGCTGGAACGCGCCCGCGCTGGCCGCCGGGGCCGCCGCGCTGGCGGCGTTCGCGTTCCAGCAGTCGCGGGCCCGGACGCCGCTGCTGCCGCTCGGTCTGCTGCGGCTCCGCACGGTCGCGGCCGGGAACGCGGCGATGCTGCTCGCCGGGGCGTGCCTGAATCCGATGTGGTACTTCCTGGCGCTGTCGATGCAGGACGTCCTGCGTCTGAGCGCCTTGGAGACGGGGCTCGGCTTCCTCCCGCACACGCTGCTGACCATGGCCGTCGCGCTGCGTGTCACGCCCCGCCTCATGGGGCGGATGTCCGACCGCGCGCTGATCGCGATCGGGTCGCTGATCGCCGCGGCGGGGTTCCTCTGGCAGAGCGGCCTGTCCCCCGGCGGCACCTACCTGACGGACGTCCTCGGCCCCGCGGTCCTCATCTCGGTGGGCGGCGGGCTGCTGAACACCCCGATCACCAACGCCGTCACCGCCGGCGTCCCCCGGGAGGACGCCGGCGCCGCGTCCGGCCTGATGAACACGACGAAGCAGGCGGGAGCCGCGCTGGGCCTCGCCGTGCTGGTCGCCGTGACCTCCGACTACGCCGACGCGTTCGCGGTGATGGCGGGCCTCCTGGTGGCGACGGCCGCGGTCGCGGGCGCACTGCCCGGACGCCCCGGAGCGCAAGGCAAGGTCACGAGCCCGGCGCGGCGCGTCAGCCGGCCAGAGCCCTGACCTGGTCGGGCCCGGTGAAGACCTCGGCGCGCATGCCGGCCTCGCGGGCGGCGCGGACGTTGCGCTCGGTGTCGTCGAAGAACAGGACGTCGCCGGGCTTGACGCCGAGGCGCTCGGCGCAGATCTCGTAGGCGCGCGGGTCGGGCTTGGCGACGCCGATGTGGCAGGAGTAGACGAGCGCGTCGAAGCGGTCGAGCAGCGCGCCGTGCCGGGCCTCGAAGCGCGGCACCAGGTCGCCGATGATGTTGGAGAGCAGGCCGAGCGTGCGGCCCGAGTCGGCCAGCTCGCCGACGAGCGCCACCATGGCGTCGTCCACGTCCGTCCAGCTGTCGAGGTCGGCCTCGACCAGCGCGGGGACGTCGGGGAACGACACGCCGAGGCGGGACGCGACCTCCGCCCAGTAGGCCGCGCTCTCCTGCCCGGCGTCGTAGGCGGGGCGGCAGGCCCAGTAGGCGTCCCAGAACGCGGGGCCGGGCGCCCCCGCGAGCCCCTCGATCCGCCGGATCGCCTCGGGGGTCTGGGTTCGGGCGATCACTCCGTACAGGTCGAACACGATCACATCGGCCATGGACCCGAGCCTATGCGGCCCCGCCGCGGATCCCCGCGCCCGCAGACGTAGCAAGCGCTTGGTATTGGCCGTAACCTGGGGCGGCGGCGCTAATCGAGCAAGCGGTTGGGCGGGCACGGCATAATGAGAGGGTGACGACCACGAGCGCTAAGTCCGGACGATCCCGAACCCGTGCCACGGGCGAGGGCGGTTCCCGCCGCCGTGGCAGGGGCTCGCCCGCCTTGGCGTCGGAACGTCGCGAGCACCTCGTCAGACTCGCCGCCGAACTCTTCGCGGAAAAGGGCTTCCAGGCCACCACCGTCCGCAACATCGCCGACGAGGCGGGCATCCTGTCCGGCAGCCTCTACCACCACTTCGACTCCAAGGAGTCGATCGTGGACGAGATCCTGTCCGGCTTCTTCGACGAGATCATGGCCTCCTACCAGTCGGTGATCGCCGAGGGCCGCAACCCGCGCGACACCATCGCCGGGCTCGTCCGCGTCGCGTTCGGCACGCTGGAGCCGCACCGCGCCGCCATCACGGTGATGCAGAACGACTGGAACTACCTCAAGGGCATGGACCGGTTCGCCTATCTGATCAAGTCCGAGGACGAGGTCGAGAAGATGTGGGTGGACACGCTCCAGGCCGGCCAGGAGGAGGGGCTGTTCCGGCACGACCTCGACCCGAAGCTCACCTACCGGATGATCCGCGACACCGTGTGGGTCGCGGTCCGCTGGTTCCGGCCGGGCGGCCGCCTGAACGCCCAGGGCCTGGCGGAGCACTACCTCAAGGTGATGTTCGACGGCATCAACCTGCACTAGACGGTTCGGGCCGGGCCGCACCGCGTCCCGCTGCGGGCACCGCCGCCGTGGTCGCCTCGGCGACGCCCGGGGCTCGCGGACGGGCGCCGGCGGCCGCTGACGGCTGCCTCCGAGCGGGCCTCGCGGCGAGCGTCGCGGCGGTGCCGTCCTCTGCCGTGGTCGCCCGGTTCCGCCCGGCCGTCCGGCAGGCGGCGGCGTGCGGATCTCCCCGAATACATCCGTTCGAGCACATCCGGCGCGGTATCCCACTGTGGGCGGTCGCCAACCCCCATAGTGTGCTTAGTCACAAATTGCCGAGTAGGGGTGACGCATTGGTCCGTGGGGACGCTGTTACTGGAGACATCTACGGGGGGAGGGCGGCATGACGGCTCAACGGGGCGCCTCGGGCCGCGACGAGCCCACGCCCGCGGCCATGCGCGCCGCCACCGCGCGCGGCCTCCAGGAGCAGTTTCCGGGAGTGCGCGTCTGGTTCGGCGAGGCGACCGGGTCGTGGTGGGCGATGGTTCCGCTGCGTGACGGACCGCGGCTGCTGGAGGCGGCGACGCCGCAGCAGCTCCGCGACGAGATCATGAATTTCCGGCACCGGGGGTGACCGCAGGATGCCGCCCGCCGGGAACGGGGCGCGATCCGTTCCCAGCGGGCGTCTCTGCTGAAACTAACCCGAAAACCATTCAGGCACAAGCGCTTGCTCGGTTTTACTCTGCGTCACGGCTCGTACTGGATCGCGGCGCGCTCGGCCGTGATCGGGGTGATGAACGCGTCCACCACCGCGCGGTGGTCGGGGTGGTCGCGGTAGGCGAGGTAGGCGTCGCGGTCGGCGAAGTCCGCGACGATGACGAACTCGTAGGCGCCCGGGTTCACGCCCGCGTCGGCGCCGACGCTGAACGCCGCTATCTCCGGGATGCGGCCGGGCAGCTCGCGCAGCTTCGCCGCGACCTCGTCCTGCTGGGAGGTCGTCGTGCCCTCGACCCACTTGAACATCGCCACATGACGGAAACCACTCATGCGGGAAAACTATCGGCCGGCCGCCCCGGCGTCCGGGCGGACGCGGCGGCCGGTGCTCAGCGGGGGCCGCTCAGAATTGGCCGAGTTCCGCGGCCGTGATCGCGCCCAGCTCCCAGCACGCCTCCAGGTCGGCCTTGCCGGGCTCGCCCGTCACCACCACCGGCGGCTGGACGGCCTTCCACCGCAGCCCGGTGGTGATGGAGTCGAGCGCGCGCAGGGCGCCGGTCGCGTCGTTGTTGCCGTGCAGGTACGCCCCGAACGGGCGCCGGACGGTCTCCTCCAGGCACGGGTAGTAGATCTGGTCGAAGAAGTGCTTGAGCGCCCCTGAGAGGTAGCCCAGATTGACCGGCGTGCCGAGCAGGTAGCCGTCCGCCTCCAGGACGTCCACGGCCGTCGCCGCCAGCGCCGCGCGGGACACGACCTCCACGTCCTCGATCTCGTCGGTGGACGCCCCCGCGCGCACCGCCTCGTACATCGCCTGCACGGACGGTGACGGTGTGTGATGGACGAGCAGCAACCTCTTCATCACCACGAGCCTATAGACACGGTTCGCCGCCTCCCGGCGGGGGAGACCGGCCATTCCGGGGCGGCCGCGCGAGCCGTAGGCTGCGGTTGAGGGATGAAGAACGTCCGGCCCGGGGAATGAGTTCCAAAGGATCTTGGTTGGGGGCTCAGCGGAGGTGTCCTTCGTGGAACCAGGGAAATCGGCCGCGCCCGCGTCGGCCCGGCCCGTCTGGCCGCTGGCGGCGGCCGCGGCGCTCGTCGCCGTGCTCATCGCGGTGCCCGCGCTGCACGGCACGCCGGCATGGCTCGGCCGGCTGTCGCGGATCGTCACCGGCAGCCCCCTCGCCCCCGCGCACGCCATCGCGATCGCGATCGCGCTCGCCCTCGTCGCCCGCGGCGTCCTGCTGCGCCGCCGCGCCGCCTGGTACGGCCTCGCGGTGCTGGTCGTCCTCGGCCTGCTCGCCGTCGTCACCGGCGAGGACCCGCTGTGGCGGCTGCCGCTGCTCGGCGCCGTCCTCGGCGCGTTGTGGCTGGAGCGCGAACGGTTCCCGGTGCGCCCGCACCAGGAGCGCGTCCGCACCGCGGTGAAGACGGGCGCGTTCCTGGTGATCGCCGCGATCGCCGGCTCGCTGCTGTTCGGCGGCGTGTCGGTCCGGTCGGTCGGCGCCGTCGCCGCCGGGCTCGGCGCCACCGGCGCGCCGCTGGACGGCGCGTCCTGGCTGCCCGGCGTGCTCGGCCTCGCGGGCGCCGCCGGGCTGCTCGTCCTGGTCACCACGCTGCTCGCGGCCGACCCCGCGCCGCCGCCCGGCGACGAGGGCGAGCGCCGCCGCGTCGCGGGCCTCGTCGCGCATCCCGGGTCGGACACCCTGGCCCCGTTCGCGCTGCGCCGCGACAAGGCGTACGTGTTCAGCGCGGACGGCCGGGCCGCGATCGGCTACCGCGTCCTGTTCGGCGTCGCGGTGGCGGGCGGCGACCCGGTCGGCGACCCCGGCTCGCACTCCGACGCCGTCCGCGCGTTCCTCGCGATGTGCCGGACGACGGGCTGGCGCCCGGCCGTCCTCGGCGCGAGCGACGAGCTGCTGCCCGCCTGGGGGCCGTGCCGCACGATCGGGTTCGGCGACGAGGTCGTCGTCCACCCCGCGGAGTTCACGCTGGCCGGGCGGCGGATGCGCAACGTGCGGCAGGCGGTGAAGCGCACCGAGAACGCGGGCGTCACGACGCGGATCGTCCCGGAGCGGGAGCTGACGCCCGCGCTGCGCGAGCGGCTGCTGGACGTCGCGTCCCGCTCCCTCGGCGGCGCGGCCGAGCGCGGGTTCTCCATGAACCTCGACGAGCTGCTCACCGGCTACCACCCGGGGGCCGTCGTCG
The DNA here is from genome assembly GCF_040677125.1 of Actinomadura sp. NPDC049382. NCBI lineage: Bacteria > Bacillati > Actinomycetota > Actinomycetes > Streptosporangiales > Thermomonosporaceae > Actinomadura > Actinomadura sp. NPDC049382. The sequence goes on along the minus strand of NZ_JBFARO010000040.1, from coordinate 48,008 downwards.
CGATCGCCTACGGCGAGGACAAGGAGCCCATCGCGTTCCAGCGCTACGTCGCCGCCGGGCAGGGCATCAGCCTCGACGCGATGCGCCGCAGCCCCGGCGGCCCGAACGGCGTCAACGAGCGCCTCATCGTCGAGATGATCGAGTACGCGGCCGAGCACGGCCACGGCGTCGTCTCGCTGAACTTCGCGGCGTTCCGCGAGCTGCTCGACAACGACGAGCGCGGCCTGCTGGAGAAGGCCGGGTACCAGGCGCTGCACCTGCTGGACCCCTGGATCGCCGTCGAGTCGCTGTACCTGTTCAACAAGAAGTTCCGGCCGTCCTACAAGCCGCGCAACGTCGCGTTCCGCTCGTGGTTCGACATCGTCCAGCTGGCCGCCGCCCTGCTCACGCTGGAGTTCGGCCGCACCGGCGCGGCGCATCCTGCCGCGGAGCCCGTGACGCAGCCCGTGCACCACCTCGGCCGCTGACGCGCGCCGGGCTCGGGCACGGGCGCTCCCTCGGCGGGGAATCCTAGAACGTGATTCTATGGAGTCCCCGTGGAGAGGAATGCGGCATGAGCACTGTGGTGCAGGGGCACTGCGATCCGGCGTTCGCCGGTGTCCGGGAGGTGTTCGAGCAGAACTTCGCCGAGGGCCGCGAGCTCGGCGCCGCCGTCGCCGTGTACGCGGGCGACCGCAAGGTCGTCGACCTGTGGGGCGGCACCGCCGACCGCCGCACCGGGCGCGCGTGGCTGCCCGACACCCCCTGCTTCGGCTTCTCCTGCACCAAGGCGGTCACGGCCGCCGCCGCGATGCTGCTCGCCGAGCGCGGCGCCTACGACGTGGACGGCCCGGTCACGGACTGGTGGCCGGAGTTCGGCGCCGCGGGCAAGGACGGCGCCACTGCCGCGCACCTGCTGTCGCACCAGGTGGGGCTGCCCGCGTTCGCGGGCCCGGTGTCGGCCGAGGAGGCCGCGGACCCCGCCGCGCTCGCGTCGCGGCTGGCCGCGCAGGAGCCGGAGTGGAAGCCCGGCTCGGCGCACGGCTACCACGCGCTGACCTACGGCTGGCTCGCCGGCGAGATCGTCCGGCGGCACGGCGGCCGGACCGTCGGCGCGTTCGTCAAGGACGAGTTCGCCGGCGGCCTCGACCTGTGGATCGGCGCCCCCGACGACGTGATCGAGCGGGCCGCGAAGCTGTCGGCGGGACGGCGCGGCGCCGCCGACACGCCCCGCACCGCGGACCGCGGCCTGCTGACCCGGCTCGCCGCCGCGTACGGCGACCCGGACAGCGCGATGAACCGGTCGCTCGGCAACCCCAGCCCGGGCAAGGGCGGCTTCAACAACCCCGTCGTGCTGCGCGCGGGCTGGCCGTCCGCCGGGATGCTCGCCACCGCGCCCGCGTTCGCCGCGTTCTACCGCGACCTCGTGGCGGGCCGCGTCCTGCGGCCGGACACGCTGCGCGAGGCGATGCGCCCGCGCGTCAGCGGCCCGGACCGGACGCTCCTCATCGACAGCGCGTTCGGGCTCGGCTTCATGCGCCCGGCCCAGACGTACTACGTCCCGAAGGCGGCGCGGGCGACGGCGTTCGGGCACACCGGCGCGGGCGGGTCCATCGGCCTCGGCGACCCGGACGCCGGGCTCGCGCTCGCCTACCTGCCGAACCTGATGGGCGACCAGGCGACCGGCGACCTGCGCGCCTTCCGGCTGACCGAGGCGGCGTACGCGTCCCTGTCCTGAGGGCCGCGCTGCCCGCGCCGCCGGCGGGCGGTAGCGTCCGGGGCATGGTGGTACGGGAACTGCACGACTGGCCGGCCACGGCCGCGGAGGCCGAGGCGATCCAGGACCGGCTGCGCCCGCTGCTGGAACTGGACGTCCCCGGCCCGGCCGCGCCGCGCACGGTCGCGGGGCTGGACGTCTCCTACGCGGGCGACGGCGGCGGCACCGGGACGCGGCTCGCCGCCGCCGCGGTCGTCCTGGACGCCGCCACCCTGGAGGTGCTGGAGGAGTCGGTGGCCGTCGGCGCGGCCGCGTTCCCCTACGTCCCGGGCCTCTTCGCGTTCCGTGAGCTGCCGACCCTGCTGGATGCGCTGCGCGGCCTCACGACCACGCCCGATCTGCTGGTCTGCGACGGGTTCGGGATCGCGCACCCCCGCCGGTTCGGGCTCGCGTGCCACCTCGGCGTGCTGACCGGGCTGCCGTCCATCGGCGTCGGGAAGACCGCCTTCGTCGGCTCCTACGAGCAGCCGGGCGCGCGGCGCGGCGACGCGAGCCCGCTGGTGGACGGCGGCGAGGTCGTGGGGCGGGTGCTGCGCACGCGGGACGGCGTGAAGCCGGTGTTCGTGTCCGTCGGGCACCGCGTCGACCTCGACACGGCGTGCCGCCACGTCCTGGCCCTCACCCCCGAGTACCGGCTGCCGGAGACCACCCGGCGGGCCGACCGGCTGTCCCGGGACGCGCTGGCCCGGCACGGCGACGGGTAGCGCGTCCGCCCTGGAAGGTGGCAGGCTCGTCCCCAACGCAAGGCGGTGACCACCGCAGGTCGTCCGCCAGATCGCTGGACGGTGCCCATGGACACCCGCCCGATGCGGGCCGACGCCCGCCGCAACTACGAACGGCTCATCACGACCGCCCGGACCGCGTTCATGGAGCACGGCACGGGCGCCTCCCTCGACGACATCGCCAAGCGCGCCGGGGTCGGGTCCGGAACGCTGTACCGGCACTTCCCGACCCGCGACGCGCTGCTGCACGCCGTGCTGCGGGAGCGGATCGACGGGCTCCTCGCGCACGCCGACGAACTGCTCTCCGACCCGGACCCGGCGGGCGCGGAGGCCGCCCTCGGCCGCTGGCTGCGCAGCTACCTCGCGGGCGCGGCGACCCCGCGCGGCACCTCGACCGTGATCATCGAGGCAATGTCGGCGGAGTGGGCCGACACCGGCCTCGGCGCCGCCGCGGCGGCGATCTGCGACGCGCTCGGCCGGCTGCTGGCGCGGGCGCAGCGGGCGGGGGCGGTCCGGGCCGAGATCGACCCGCGCGACCTGCTCCGGCTCACCAACGCGATCGGGGTGGCGTCCGAGCGCACCCCCGACCCGGCCGCGTACGCCGACCGGATGCTGACCCTGCTCTTCACCGGGCTGCGCGCCTGACGCCCGGGGCCGCCTTGTTCGGTTGACCAAGCGTTCGCTAGGTTAGCCGCAGGCTTACGGGCGACGAGGAGCGTTGATGGGTCAGCTGGACGGCAAGGTGGCGCTGATCACCGGTGGTGCGCGCGGGATGGGCAAGTCGCACGTCCGCCGGTTCCTGGACGAGGGGGCCAAGGTCGTGTTCGGCGACGTCCTGGAGGAGGAGGGCGCCAAGCTCGCCGCCGACCTCGGCGACGCCGCCCGCTTCGTCCGGATGGACGTCACGTCGCCGGACGACTGGCAGACCGCCGTCGAGACCGCGACGTCGGCGTTCGGCGCGCTGAACGTCCTGGTCAACAACGCCGGGATCATCCGGCACAAGACCATCGAGGACATGGGCCTCGACGAGTTCCGGCAGATCCTCGACGTGAACCTCGTCGGCCAGTGGCTCGGCGTGAAGTCGGTGACCGCGCCGATGCGGGAGGCCGGCGGCGGCTCGATCGTCAACGTGTCGTCCACCGAGGGGTTCATCGGCGCGTCCGGGCTCGCCGCCTACAGCGCCAGCAAGTTCGGCGTCCGCGGCCTCACCAAGTCCGCCGCGCGCGAGCTCGGCGAGTACGGCATCCGGGTGAACTCCATCCACCCCGGCGGCGTCGTCACCCCGCTGTTCATGCAGGACGACATCATCGCGGCCAAGGCCGACAGCGCCGACGCGTTCCTGAACTCCCTCCCCCTCGGCCGCATGGCCAAGTCCAAGGAGGTCTCGGGCCTGGTCGTCTACCTGGCGTCGGACGACTCGTCCTACTGCACCGGCAGCGAGGTCCTGGTCGACGGCGGCATGCTGACGGGCGCGGGCTACTGAGAGACGGGCCGCCCGGAGGCGGCCCACCTCCCCTACGGACGCCGCTCGGTCCACCCCTCGACGGCCTCCAACTGCGCGGCCAGCGAGATGAGCGTCGCCTCGTCGGAGTCGTGCCCGAGCAGCTGCGCCCCGATCGGCAGACCGCGCTTGGTCAACCCGGCCGGGACGTTCACTCCCGGCCACCCGAGCACATTCCACGTCCACGCGTAAGGGCAGGCCGCGGCAACTCCCGACTGCGTCTTCTTGTAGCCGGCCCCGTCGAACGCACCCACCCGCAGCGGCGGCTGCGCGGTAGTGGGCGTCAGCACCACATCGGCGGTCTGGAAGATGCGCCCGACCTTCCGCCGCAGATGGGGGTCCATCTTCTTCGCCAGCGGCAGCAGCCGCTTCCCGACGACGCGTCCGATGCGCGCCTCGACCTCCGTCCGGGGTTCGGGCCGCGGATTCGGCAGCGAGTCCAGCCAGTCGGCGACGCCGGCCGTCCCGCGCGGGATGAGCCCGAGCCCGACCAGCCCGTAATCGGGATCGGCCGGGAACACCTTGTGCCCGAGGTCGGTCAGCCTCCGGGCCAGCCGCTCGACCGCCGCCCGGATCTCCGGATCGAGCTTCCCGCTGACGCCGAACGCCGTCCGGAAGGAAATGGCGATCCTGAGCCGCCCCGGCTCCCGCCGAGCGGCCTCCACGAAAGGCGTCGTAGGAGGATCCACCTGATAGACATCGTCCGGGTGGCTCCCGCTCAGGACATCGAGCATCAGAGCGGCGTCCTCGACGCTCCGCGCCAGCGGACCCCAAACGGTGATCCCGTTGAACGGATCGGTCTGCGGATACCCCGAAACCCTCCCCCGCTGCGGCTTGATGCCGACGAGCCCCGTCCACGCCGCCGGGATCCGGATCGACCCGGCCCCGTCGGAGCCGACCGCCGCCGCGACCATCCCCGCCGCCACGGCCGCCGCCGAACCCCCCGACGACCCGCCCGGCGTGTAGTCGGGATTCCACGGATTCCGCGCGCACCCGTACTCGGGCGACTCGCTGAACGGCCACAGCCCGAGCTCGCACGTCGTCGTCTTCCCGACGATGACGGCCCCGGCCGCCCGCAGCCGCCGCACCACCTCCGCGTCCCGCACCGCCGGCCGGTGGTCCCCGGCGACCGCGAACGGCGTGGTCTCCCCCGCCAAATCGGTGTCGTCCTTGATGGCCACGGGCACCCCGAGCAGCGGCAGCCGCTCGCCCTCCGCGAGCCGCTTGTCGGCCGCCAGCGCCTCCTGCGCCGCGGCCTCCGCCCGCACCACCCGGAACGCCCCGAGCGACTCCTTGCGCCCGATGCACTCCAGGCTCTCCTCGACCAGTTCGCTGGAGGAGACGTCCCCCCGCGCCAGCGCCGCCGCCTGCCCCGCCAACCCCAACACGCGACCTCCCGGTATCGTTCGTTCGAACGAACGATACTGAACGCGCACGACGTAGGGAAGACTGTGCACCGATGAGCGCCCGCGACGAGATCCTCCAGGCCACCCTCCGCCTCATCGGCGAGCGAGGGATCGGCGCCGTGACCAACCGTGCCGTCGCCCGCGCGGCCGGCGTCTCCCTCGGCTCCCTGACCTACCACTTCCCGAGCCAGGAGGACCTCCTCCGCGAGGCCCTGCACACCTTCGTGGAGCAGGAGATAGCCCGCATCACGGCCTACGCCACGGCCCTCGCCGACTCCGGCGTGGCCCCGGCCCAGGCCCCCGACCAGGTCGAGAAGGCGATTCTCGACTTCACCGACGGCCCCGAGCAGATCGCGAACCTCGAACTCCACCTGCACGCCGCCCGCGACCCGGGCCTCCGCGAGACCTCGAAGCGCTCCGTCGCCGCCTACGACGACCTGGCCACCGCCGTCCTCAGGGCCCTCGGCATCCCGGACGCCGAACGCCACGCCCCCGCGATCGTCGCCATGCTCTACGGCCTCGCCATCCGCCGCCTCGCCACCGGCGACCCCTCCGGCACCGCCGACGCGTTCCGCCTCCTCCTCCTGGGCGCCCTCCCCCGCTGAAAAGGCTTCTGGCCCGCACGGCCCCAGAGCGGGGTTACGGGGCCGTGCGGGCCAGAAACCTGTCTCAATCAGGAACCTCAGTCGGAACCTCAGCCGACGCTCGCTTCGCTCTCCGCCTGTGCACCTCCGCCGTCTCTTAGTTCTGACACCCGCAACGCTAGGCCCCCCACCCCCGCAACAGAACGCCCTTAAGCCTCACTTAGGGAAGGGCTGAGCAAGCCTTATTCAGGCACCGTCCAGGGCCGTCCGGGGAAGTCGACTAGGTAGCCGCCCACCTGCGAAAACAAGGGATGGAGCCCAGGGGAACCGTCCGGCACAGTCGAAGCGAGTCGGACCATCTCGACTCACGTTGGCTCCCGAGATTGGCTCCCCTGGCTCCCTCCCTCTCAGCAGGGAGGAGGCCCAACCCATGGCCCTCGAAATCACCGAAACCAAGATGACCGCCACCACAAACGGCAAGGTCATAGCCACAGCAACCCGCACGGGCAACGCCTGGCACGCCACCACATGGCCAACGCCCCTAGACCACAACGGCGCCATCACGGCCCCCTGACCCTCGCCGAACTCATCCTCACCCACGGCGAGCACGATCCCTGCGTCATCGACCTCCGAGAGGAGCTGACGCGTGGTTGACCGCCTCACCCGCATCACAACGGCCCTCGCCGTGGTGGCGGTCGCTGGCGTGGCCGCGATCATCTCCTACCGCCACGCGTACGAACTCGTCCGCTCCCACGGCGAGGCAGGCACCACCGCGCGCCTCGTCCCCTTCACAGTGGACGGCCTCATCTGGGCCGCATCCATGGTCATCCTCGACGCAAGCCGCCGGAAGCAACCAGCACCGGCCCTAGCCAAGTGGAGCCTCGCCGTGGGCATCGTGGCAACGGTAGGAGCCAACGTGGCGCACGGAGCGTCCCACGGCGTCATAGGCGCCCTCGTAAGCGCATGGCCGGCACTTGCCCTCGTCGGCTCGTTCGAACTCCTCATGACCCTCACCCGCGCCGCCGCAACCCACACCGCACCACAGCGGAACGAGCAACGCACCACAGCGGAGCGCGCCGAGCCACCACGCACCGAAGTGGAGCAGACCCCAGAACAAGCGGTGCTCGCCGAGTACCTAGCAAGCCTGGACGGCCCCGGCCGCCCCGTCTCCCAGCGCTACCTAGCCGAGAAGCACAACATCGACCGCCGCAAAGTCAAGCGGATCATCTCCACGGCCGCGCAACCCTAAAGACGCTCCCGCGTAAACAAGCGCATCAAACGCAACTCTTCAGGCCAATAAAACAAAAGACACCCAAGAATAAAGCCAGGGATGACCGGGCCAGGTACTTCCTTTCCTCGAACGTTCACCTCAAAGGCTTAGCATCTTAAATCAAATGCCACGTCACGCAGGGAACCTCTGTTGCATCTTCATTTAGTCAGGTCACCGAAAGTGACACGACACAACGGAGTACTCAATCCCTGCACGAAAGTACCGTGCCCAGCACTTGCAGGGCGCCAATTGATCCCCTCGCCCGAGAGGGAAACAACTACACTGCCGCCACAGCAAAGGTTTTCCCGACGACCAAGAGCTGGTCGGTTCAGTAGATGATGATTACCCAGAGGTATCTCTTCCGCCTGACAAGACCTACTAACCTGGGTACAAATGATCCGAACATCCGGTCTTGCTTCGCGAATGCCCTCGACGATTTCAGGCCTCGGATTGTTAAACTTACGTCTACCATGAGAGAAAATAACCAGTTCAGGACCTACAGCTTCGCAGATCATGCGAGCGAACTCACGATCTCCACCCGAACCTGTACGTCCGCCATGATGAGGGAAGACCAGCACCGGAGCTGACATGTCAGTTCCATTAGCTACCAGGGATTCAAAGCCAGTCAGATCCAGGTCTCCCGGCAATAGAACAGCCGGATGTCCCGCCAAACGGATCCGAAGAACTGCTGACATACTGTTCGAAGAGATCCCCTGCGGTCCCCTTTTTCGCCGCCCTGGTCCACTTAGAGCGAACGCTATACCTGGGTGAAGAATCTCCACCTCGACACGCCCACTGGTTAACGCAGCCTTAGCGCCAACGTTCAGGTTCGTATGAACAGCCAGCCCCGTCGACTCAAACAGATCTTGCGCCAAGTACATCAAGTCGACGAACGTCTCAGAGTCTTTCGTCCCGTCTGGGTTCACCCATAGATTTGCAACAGAAATCTCCCTTCTCGACAACGCCGCAGAAGCACCTCTAATGTGATCAGCATCCGAATGAGACAATACGAGATGATCGATTAACGAACTACGGGATTGCTCGAGTTCCTCAAACAAGGTCACTTCTTGGGCGACATCGACGACGAGCCTGGCATGGCCGTCGTAAGCCACAGCACTATTGCCGTGGCCCACATCTAAAATAATCACTTCCAAAATCGTTTGTTCGGCAGCATCCACCTTTGCTTGAGTTGGCATTAGTTACTCCCCCCATTAGGCAGCCAGTCAGCGGGCGGAGAGGCAGCGATTTCAAAATTCGCAAAAAACAGATCCTGATGGCTCTTGGCATAAATATTAACGTTGGCCATGAACCGTGCCCCTTCGATCTCATCGAGACCTAGCGGGACATCGCTAAGTATTTGATCCGCGGGAAGCGCTACCGCCTCCTTGGGATTCCACGCTGAGACGATGACCTCGGCAATCGGGTCGTTGTTTAAGCGTCTGACCGAAACCACTCGCACTACGGTCCGATAAGCTTTTCTATCCTCAGCTGGCCCTTTCAAATTTTCAAGTTGCGCAGCCTGAAGCGCTTCGGAAAGATCATCAGGATCGAAACGCTTGTTTAATAGACGAGGAATTCCAGAGCGAAAACGCCTGATTGATGTATGCTCATCAAGGTCAATATAGCCAGAGATGAGCACAGCCGGTATGCCTCGCGCATTCGAGGCAGCTACGACTTGGGCCCCATCATACGGAACAGCTGCCTGATGTGAGAGTCTGTGGTCGCAGACAAGACCTCGCGCGTTGGCGGCCACAGCATCCAGGAGACTGTCCACGTTTGTATGGCTGGGATGGATAGCCACAGGCTCATAGGATGCGTCTACGACCATTTCCATGGTCCGCTCGGCGTCATCTCGTGAGTCGTCTACTACTGCGACTCGGTCTCCCGGCCGGAGAGGAGCTTCTAGAACCGATGACATCGGTTAGCCTTCCGACGCCGCTTACAATTTCCGTCTAGATACTACGCCTTGCTGCCGGTTCGGGGAAGGCTGATGTGAAACTCGGCTCCTCCTAGATCGCCGGCGGCCACTGCCCAGACCTTTCCTTGCAGGTCAGCGACAATATCTCGAACGATCGTCAAGCCGAGACCCGTCCCACCCTCTCTCGTGCTGAGGCCAGGAAGCCATACTTCATCCTCTGTGAGGCCCTTGATTCCCGGCCCGTTATCCAAGAAGGCAAGATGGACATGTGTTGGGCTTACGGAGGTTCGGATCAGGATTGTGCGTTTCGAAGGATTTGATCTCGCATCAGCGGCGAGGGGAAGCCGCTGCCCAGCCGATGAGGGTATAGCCGCAAACATAGCAACTGCATTTGCCAGTACATTCGCAGCTATCGCCTCGATTGAGGCTACTGTTGAGCGTACCCTTGCCGCGTCGACCGAAAGGTCATACGTGACCTCAACCTGCGCATCTTCCAGATACGGACTAAATGTCGAAACCAGATCTGGCACAACCCTATTGACGTCTAGGGTTGCCGATTGGCGTTTCTTATTCTTAAGCAACTCCAGAGGAAGTTCCGCAAAGGTGCGCAGTGACTCGGCTGCTCGTGTGATCAACGCAACCGGTTTAGCCAAGACCGTATCGTAACGCTCTTGCAACTCCCGTCGACCACGACGCTCGACTGAGCCAATCATTTGCTCAATAGTATCGACCGGCCTCAACGTCTCGTGCGCAAAGACCGCGGTAGTGGTCCCGACGGTGCTCATAGTCCTGTAGAGCGCAAGGTCATTCTCCATTACCTGGAGACGTTCGTTGCTAGCAGCACGCTCCTCGACGATGGCTTTTCGAACGATTTCACGCGATTCTCTAGGCACAACTTTGAGAAGTTTATCTACTGCGTCTCGCGTTTCCTTGACGCGAGTTTTCGTTTGCGCCCGCTTTTCTCGGAGTTTTTCATCTCGCCACTCGATACGTTTGTATGCGGCCCATTCGAGTGCGGCCCGTATAAATTCCCTCAACTCATGGAACGAGATATCTTCAACAAATCCGCTTCGATCTGTTTTGGGAGTCAGCCTGTGGACACCGTCCGATAGAATTATTCGGCCCACTGAGTTATTGGTTCCAGGCCTTACCTCTGGATTAGAACCGCGGAGCGCTTCCATTTCAACCCAGTCATAACCAGGGTCACCGTACGGATGAACTCTGAGCCCTCGGTCGTATACGTGAATGCCGCCGACTTCCTTCAGCCAGTTGGAGACTGCAGTCCGCAATCCAGCCTGGCGATTGCCCTCGCCATCATAAGAAACAGTGTTCAGATTGAACATCCATATCTCGAGCTCAGCCCGAGGTGGCGCGAGGAAACCGAGCGTTTGCCCTTTGCCCCTCCGGTCAGGACTCCTTCGCATGACGTCTTCAGTGTTAGCCTCAGCCAAGACCGTCCCATGGCGATCCGATAGCGATGCACTGATCCGGCCATTGTCGTCAAACTGGGCCCGAAGGAGGAAGTCGCATATTTCAAAGAAGCCCTTCCTGACCAGGGTTTCCATTCGAGGAAATTCGGGCGAACGCAACTCGGCGACAAAGTCTGGATTTGGCCCCGGAAACGGGCCCGTCAACATTACAAGCGATCGAGCCAATCGTTCGACATCGTTTCGCCTCATAGGCTTGCGCATGTGTCTAATTTCGATCGTTGTACCTGGACGGGCTGACGTCTCTGTCCGATGCACCTGGAGAGCAATATCTTCCACCGCGACCGCACGCTCGAAGTCGTCCCACTCGATGTCGAGGCGATATTCGGTTCCAGGTTCTGTAAGTGGACGGGTCATCAAGGTAACCGATCGCCCAAGGCGTAGCGCGGCCAGTCGGCCCAGCCCTTTCTCCCCTACTTTTCTTCGATGCCGACGCTTCGTAAATTCATCATTCGTCTTACTCGATTTTCCTAGCAGAAGAAACCCGTCGCGGATTTCCGAGCGAGTCATGCCATCTCCGACATCAGTCACTCGGATAGTGCCATCAGCCGCTTCTACATCAATCAGTTCGACCGTGCAACGTGTCGCGTCAGCATCATATGAGTTGCGTACAAGTTCGATTATCCCGAGGTCGGGGTGCGGGACGAGCTCTTCTCCCAGGCGACGCAAAATCTCGGGAGCAAACCGCATTCGTTCACTGCTCGTCCGATCATCCATTTTTGATCCTCGGGATCGAATCCTCAGCACGGCCGCTCGTTAGCGTCGGCAAGGGAAGCTCTAACAATGCGGCTTTAGTTAGATGCCGTGTACGAATACGTCTATCCAGCCATTCTGTCACACTACTATCTTGTAGCGCTTCGTACAGAGCACGACAGTCTGGCTGTTCAGAAGTCGGTTTGATGACGATTAAGTGGTTCTCTACCGCAACCTTGTCAAGCTTCTCATCAACCATCGCAACAGCGAGACGCTTTTCTCCTCTTCTAGTGGGAGCTGATGTGCGTCGCACCAGAAGGAACGGTGCCTGGTGGAGCCGCCCTTCAAATTGTCGCGAAGGAGCACTTGTTACGAGAGACCCCACCGGGACATCATGCACGGTTAGGTACGGTACGGAGGGCCCCTCGTGGGAATGTCGATGTGGTACTACGTCACCGATCGAGACCGTAGCCACTTCGCCCAGTCTAACGCTACTATCTGAGGCTTGGTCTAGAGCCGGCCAATAACTCTGCGTCTTTTGTGAGGAGTTGCCGCTGACCTCGAAGTGAGCAATAAATACATCAACGTCGGTCCATGGGTCGAATAGCCCAACGGGCTTGATCGATGTTACCGTCGCCAGCATGCCGACATGGTTCCTCCACCGCTGGTATCGAGAACCAGATCGCAGGACGTCCGGTAGAATCGCTGCAACTCGGGTTCCGGGTCGACATCTAGAGAGAACCTCAAGAGTAAAGGGAGCCGCTTGGGATGTTAGGCCTTCCCCCCAAGCAGTTCGGGCCGGGAGGCGAACACGCGCAAAGGGCGGGTTCAATAGAACAAGGTCCGTCTCGCCATACGGCACATCTTCATGTAGCCCATCACCGGTCTGGATACCGTGCATTGACACGCTCAGGCTTTTCCCACGCGATAGCTGACTTTGAAGGAGAAGTCTGTTTTCAGCAACCTCGACAAGAAGAGAGACGAGGTCGCGGCCGTAAATGCAACGCTCAACATAGTTGCAATACTTATCCTCAGGCCATCGCCTGGGCACCAAACTAAGCGCTTGAATCAGAAGATCCCCGGCCCCGCAAGCCGGGTCCAGAACCGTCGCGCCTTTTTCTATTAGCGATTTATACGGCTGCAGCAACTCGGCGCGGAGCGCGGAGCCGGTGAAAAAGGTACTATGCTTTCGACGCGTATCAACGTCTACGGTCTGGCGTAGCCACCGATAGGCCAGTCCATCGAGGTGTTGCGATACAGCGGTACGGTCGGTGCTGGAGCCGCCACTGAGAAGCCTCAACAGTTCATCGTTGTAGGCTCCATACGCGCCGAATCTGTCTACTGCTGCCACAGACTGAAGATACATCGTCAGCATGGCCTAAGTGAACTGCCTCGGCGGCTAGCGTCAGAGCGAAGCTTCGTCTGCCCGGCCGCCCAACCGGGTGACTTGCCCACTTGATCGGCACCTGTCACGGTTCAGATGGCGGGTCGACAATCTGAAGCCGTGTCCGCTGCAGACGTAGAGATGTACTCATATGTACCTATCTGGGGTGTTTGTCGTTTCTTGGCCTGTGTATGGCGTTCCAGTGGCTTGCCAGACGCGGCCGAAGCTTTGCTGGTAGGTGGCGGCCATGTCGGTGGGTTGGGTGCTGCGGAGGTGGAGCACGGGGGCGTGGGATGCAGGGATGCCGTAGGCGTGGGGGTTGATCAAGAGGTCGTCGTCGGCTCGGTAGATCGAGTTGTAGAGGACTGTGTCGTGTAGGCGGATCTCTACGTTGTCGAGGTCGCGGAGGGGTTCGTAGAGGACCAGGGCGTTGCGGATCTTGGCCGCTAGGGAGTCGCCTACGCCCTCGTCTGCGCCTCGTTCGGAGATGCGGGGGCCGTCCGGGTTGCCGAGGAGGATGCGGACGGTGACGCCGTCTCGGGCCCTGTCGGCGATGGTTCGCATGACGCCTTGGTCTTCGGCGAGGAAGAGGCCGGCGTAGGCGAGGATGCCGATCTCATGGCGTGCGCTGGCGAAGTGGTGTTGCCAAACGGCTCGGGGGACGGCCCAGCGGTGCGGGTAGGTGGCGAGGATCTGGGCGCCCGGCGGTTCGGGGAGCGGGCGCGGTGCGGAGAGCTGCGGCCAGAGGTCGTCGGCTGTGTGGTCCAGGAGGGCACAGAGGGTCGCTCGGTGGCGGGGGTATGGGATGCGGCCAGACAGCCAGCGGCGGACGGTCTTGGGGTCTACGTCGAGACGCTTGGCTACATCCTCTTCGGTTAGCTGGGCCTCTTCGAGGGCTCGCCGCAACAGGTCGTTCACCGGACCTCCCGAGATGCAAGGTAGGACTGACGCTAACAGAAGACGTCCCTAGACGTCCCTAGTTGCCGGTGGAGAGGTCCCGGCCTGCCAACGAGGCTTCTGGACACGCCCGAGGTACCGCACCTGCGGTTTGTGGGCGATCAAGTCCCCCAAGCAACCTCGTTGAGGAGGCCCCATGTCCTTCGACCAGCCCCGTGAGACCGATGCCGAGTCGGCGTCCTTCTCTGGTCTGAGCGTCGCCGAAGCGCGGTTGGCCGCGCTGGGCGCTCACCTGCGTGCACATCGCCTCGTCGTCGAACTGACCTCGACGGGACTGAAGGTGCGCAACCTGGACGCGCCGGGTTGCTGCGACGAAAACCCGGTGCTGTCCGACAAGATCACGTGCCGGCCCTTCGATCGGGATGGCGGTCACCTCTGGTTCTTCGACTCGTCGGGGCATCCGATCACCGAAGCCGAGCGCATCGTCGACGCGGTCGTGTGGGTCAAGGGCAGGCTCGCCGACCGAAACGGTCTTCCTGCGGCAGAGGGCACGCTCTGATGGCGCGGCCTGCTGGACGGCATCGGCGCACCTGCTCGCCAGCGGCCCCCTCCCGCAGAACTGTCAGCCCTCGTCCGCAGAGGGACGCGACGGGGCGGTGGGTTGCGGTCTCCCCGGCGAGCTGGCCCACGCGCCATGTTGCTTCCCGCCCGCCTATCTCGAGCACCGACGGCGGAGGCGGAAGACATCGGCGTGGGCTCGCCCGACGTATCCTCGGCGCCTTCGTGGATCTGGGGTGACGATCGGTGCTGAGATGAGGCCCAGAGCGGTCGCCGCTCTGGGCCTCATCCGCGTGTGGTGGGGTGCGTGGTGACACGAGGCTCAGGTGCCGCCTACCGAAAGATCGCTGAGGTATTGCGGGGACGTATCGCGGACGGGACCTATCCCGCCGGCGGGCGATTGCCTGGCGAGCACGAGTTGAGCGGGGAGTTCGCCGTTGCTCGTGACACGGTGCGCCGCGCGCTACGGGTCCTCCAAGACGAGCGCCTGATCACGGTCGTGTCGGGACTGGGCAGGTTCGTGCAGTCCGTCCCTGCGGACAACGTGCGGCCGACGTACGAGCGCATCGCAGCCGACCTTAGGGGGCTGATTGAGAGCGGCTCGTTGTCAGTGGGCAGTGCCCTGCCGAGCGAGGCGCGGATCTGTGAGCGCTACGGCGTCGCGCGGTTCACCGCAAGGCGAGCCCTTGAACAGTTGGAGGCCGCTGGCCTGGTGGAGTGCGTTCACGGTCGGGGACGGTTCGTGCTGCCAAGACGTCCCTAGATGGACCCGCGGCGTCCGTGGATGTCCAGTGACGTGCCCGTAGCGTCAGAGACATGAACAGCACCGCCGAGTGGGCACGCGAGCTCGCACGTCATCACCTGCAGAGCGCGTTGCCGCGCCGCTGGGCGCACACGCAAGGTGTCGCGCGCCAGGCTAGGACTCTCGCGCCTGTACTCGGCGACCGCGCCGACTTGCTTGAGACCGCCGCTTGGTTGCACGACGTCGGGTATGCGCCTGACCTGGTTGTGACCGGATTCCATCCTCTCGACGGTGCGCGCTTTCTGCGGGACGTTCACCAGGCGGACGAGCATCTGTGTCGGCTCGTGGCTCACCACACCTGTGCGGTCGTGGAGGCTCGGGAACGAGGGCTCGTTGACGAGTTGACGAGCGAGTTCGGGACCGAGCCTCCGGAGCTTACGGATTCGCTCATCTACTGCGACATGACCACGAGTCCAGACGGCGAGGAGTTGGCGGTCGAGGATCGGCTTTCGGAGATCCTGTCCCGGTACGGTGACGGTCATCTCGTCACCCGCTCCATCACTACGTCGTCCCCGTACATCGTTGGCGCCGTTCATCGCGTTCGGGACGAGTTGATGTCGCGCCGTTGAGCCGGTCAGGTAATGACCGGCTGTTGCCTGTTCTCCAGATAGTGGCCGATACGGAGCTTCATCGATCGGTCCATCTGCCTGTCTGCGGCCTCGTCAGGGGGAACCCAGAGCACTTCGCTTGACTCGTCGCTTGGGCGAGGTTCGCCGCCTGTGGGGCGTCCTGTGAGCAGGATCGAGAACTCTTGGCGGACCTCGTCGTTGCTCGTGTAGTGGATCAAGTGCTTGGGATCTGAGTAGATCCCGACGAGGCCCGTAATCTCGCAGTCGACGCCGGTCTCTTCCTTGGTCTCGCGGATCGCGGCCTGTGCGACGGATTCACCCAGGTCGATCGCACCTCCCGGTACTGCCCAGTTGTCGTTGTCCGTACGGCGAATCATGAGGATGTCGCCGTTGTCGTTGGTGACGACGACGTTGACAGACGGGACGAGGCTGTTGGCTTTGGGCGCGTTGGGGTCGTCGTAGTAGTCGATCCTGCGGCCCATGGTTAGTCCCCCGGTATGGGTGTGGCGTTTTCCCAGACGCGTTCGAAGCTGTCGAGGTAGGTGTTCACCAGGTCGCCGCCGGCTATGCGGCGTAGGTGCCAGACGGGGGCGAGTGCTGCGGTGATGCCGTAGACGTGGGTGTTGACCAAGAGTTGGTCGTCGGCGCGGTAGATGGAGTTGTAGAGCACCGTGTTGTGGTAGCGGAACTCGACGCCGTCTTGTTTGCGCAGGTTCTTGTAGAGGACGAGGGCGTTGCGGATTTTGGCGGCTTGGGCGTCGCCTACGCCCTCGTCTGCGCCGCGTTCGGCTACCTGGGGGCTGTCGGGGTCGCCGAGGAGGATGCGGACGCGGACGCCGGCTTTGGCTTTCTCGGCGAAGGTGCGTTGGATGCCGGAGTCTTCGGAGAGGAAGAGGCCGGAGTAGACCAGGACGCCGATGTCTTCTTTGGCTGTGGCGAACAGACGTCCCCATGCGTCCCTGGGGACCATGGTGCGGCGCGGGTAGATGGTGACCAGTTCGCTGCTGGAGGCCGCGGTGACTTGCTCGTTGGTGAGCGCGTCGGGCCACAGGAACGTCTCGTCAACGCCCAGGCGTGAAGCCACTGCGTAGCGGTGCCGCCGGTAGGGGGTGCGGTCCTTGGTGATCCATCGTTCCACGGTCTTTTGGTCGACGCCGATCGACTCTGCGAGCGTGGCGATGGTCAGGCCCTGCTCTAGCAGTGTGGCGCGTAGGCGTTCGTTCGGCATGCACCCGTCCGGATCGCGGGACGTCCTGGGACGCGGTCAACCCTATGAGGACGTCATGAACACGTCCAGTCATGTAGTGATCTCGTCCCGCTGGTCACGCGCACTCTCTTTCTCGTAGCCCGCTGAACGCCCGAGCCGCCCCCGCCGGACACGGGCCGTACGAGAGGAGTGATCGCACATGATCCTCGTTCTGGCATCGATCATCGCCGTGTTCCTCGCCGGTTCCACCTGCGGCATCTTCGCCATGCTCGTCATCGGCATCCACGCCGAGGAGCGCCGGGTGATGCGGAGCCGCTCCCACCCGTCCCCTACCGAGTCGTCGCGCGCCGGCGCGGTGTCGCGGCGGCTGCTCACCACGCGCTCGTGTGACGAGGCTCCGACGCGCGTCCCGGCGGGTCGATGAGCATGCGGATGCCGCGCCTCATCACTGGTCACCGCTGCCCGTGCGGCGCGCGAGTCGACCCCGGCAACCGCAGGTGCCGCAAGTGCCGCGCTCGCGCCCGTTGGTTGCGGCGCGGGCGCGGTCCCGGCCACTCCGACATGTGGCCGGAGGGGTGAGCGCGTGAACGTCTCGATTCCGCTGGTCGCCGTCCTCGGCGCGGTGGTGTGGCTCGCGTGGCGCTACATGGGCCTGCGCGCGTGGCACGTCGTGGTGTGCCTGTTGTTCGGGTTCTTCCTCGCCGCGACCAGCGCCGCGCCGGAGATCCGCCGGCTGGTGACCGTGCTCGTCCAGGCCGTCTCTAAGAACTGACGTCCCGCTGGAAGGGAGTGATGCCCCAGTGCCCGACATCCCTCAGCACGTCAAGATCGACCTTCAGGGGGTTCGTGCCCGCAACCTCGCCGCCCGTGAGATCGTCTCCGCTCTATCGGAGGCCATGCCGTACATCGCCGATCTGTGGCTTCGCCTCAACTCCGCGCTCGCCGACTCCCCCGCCCTGGTCTCCGAACTATCCCGGCTCACGGCCGAACTGGTGAAGGTACGCCGTGACCGCGCCAACCTGGCAGCGGCAGGGCGCGCCACCCTCAAAGCCGCACACGACGCCGACCCCGACCCGCTCTACTACCTGCGCGATGAGCTGCGCGCACAAGGCCACCTTCCGCCCGACTCGTGGGGGCGTTCATGAGCCGGTCACGTCAGATGCGGCGGCACGCGCACAAGATGCGCCGCCACGGGGTTCAGCCGATGGTCATCATCGACCGTGACGACCAGTTCCCGGACGTCGCCGCTGTGCTGGTGGCTCGGGCGCTGTGGCGGTACCGGTCCGAACTCGCTCCCCTGTACCTGGTGACCGCGCTCGTCGTCTCCGGCCTCGTCCTCCATGCGGCTCGTCCGCACTGGTGGCCATACCTGCTCATCCTCGCGACGGCGGCCGCTTGGGTGCTGGCAATGTTCGGCGACCGGTTCGGGCTCGCCTTGCGCATGGAACGGCTGTACGGCGCGGGCGTGGTCATGGGTGCCGGTGGGTGGCTTGCTGCGGTGACCGCGCTCGGTATCGCGTTCTCGCCACTCCCCCAGGTGCTCGCCGTGGGTGGGTTCGTGCTCGCTGTGCCGAGGTGGGTGCATCGGCGCCGGCGCGCCAAGGTGCGGGTCGATCGGCAGATTGCCGCATGGCCCGAGATCGCGCAGTCGATCGGGCTCGCCGGCTCGCGTGCACAGTCCGCCGTGGTGGACGTGTGGGGATGGCGCGCACGCTTCGCCCTCGCCCGTGGCCAGACCATCCAGGACGTCACCGCGAAAGTGCCCGCGATCGAATCAGCGCTCGGGACATTCCGCGGCGCCGTGCGCGTCTTTCCGACGCGCGACGACAAGGCCAACCGGTTCGAACTCCGGGTGCTCAACACCGACCCGCACGCCGACGCGATCCCGTGGCCTGGGCCGTCCGTCTCGTCCATTACCGAGCCGATCGACCTCGGGCCGTTCGAGGACGCGACCAGCGCGCGCGTTCTGCTGCTGCGGCGTCACGGGCTCATCGGGGGCGTGGCCGGCGCGGGTAAGAGCGGCGGAATCAACGTCCTGATGGGCAACCTCAGCGCGTGCCGCGACGTGGTCATCTGGGCCATCGACCTCAAGCGCGGCATGGAATTGCAGCCGTGGGCGTCCTGCATCGATCGGCTCGCCACCACACCCGAGCAAGCCCGCGCCATGCTGCGCGACGCCGTGACGATTCTCGAGGCGCGCGCCGAGTGGCTCACTGCGAACGGCCGGCGCGTCTGGGATCCGTCGCCCGAGCTCCCCGCGCTCGTCATCGTCGTGGACGAGTACGCCGAACTCGCCGACGACGCGCCCGACGCGGCGAGCGACACGGACTCGATTGCGCGCCGTGGGCGTGCGGTCGCCGTGACGCTCATCGCGGCCACGCAGCGCCCCACACAGGAGGCCATGGGCAAGGGCGCCGTCCGCTCGCAAATGGACGTCCGGGTGAGCTTCCGCGTCCGCGAACGCAAAGACGTCGACCTCATCCTTGGGCAAGGGATGCTCAACGCCGGATGGCACGCCCACACCCTCAACGCGCCCGGCAAGTTCCTACTGTCCGCACCCGAACACGACACGCCCCGACGAGGCCGCGCCTACCTGCTCGCCGATGACGCCGTGAGCGAGACCGCACAGCGACACGAGGCCCTGCGCCCCGTCCTGGACGAGGTCTCACGGCGCGCGCTGGACGAGGCCAGTACGCCGCTTCTACAGCCCGCCTCAGCGGCGTCCGCCCCACTGAGGCCGTCCAGGGAAGACCGCTCCGAAAGCGTTTTGAGAGAGGCTCTGGACGGCGCGCCGGACGAGGGGCTTCCGATCGCTCACCTGCTCATGATCACCGAGATGAGCCGGCCGACCCTCTACCGGCGGCTCAACGAGTTGGTGAAGACCGGCCGCGCCGTCCAGGTCGGACGGGGCCGCTACAAGGCGTCCGACCACACTCCGTGATCGTCTCAACGTCTCATCTCACGCGCGCCTGCACGTAAGGAGCCGAGAAACATCCGTGAGACGAGACGGAGACGAGCACCGTCCGCAATCAAGGAGATGATCGCCGACCCACATCACGCACGCCCCTGGCAGACCGCCTCGGGCGAGAGGAGGTGGTGACCGTGCAGGCGTACACCGTCGAGCAAGTGGCCGAGATCCTCAACATCGGCCGAGACAAGGTCTACTTCCTGATCCGCACCGGCCAACTCCACAGCATCAAAATCGGCAAGCTGCGCCGCATCACCGACCGGCACATCGCCGAGTTCGTCACCTCCCTCGAAGAGGCCAACCGCTGACAACCGCCGGGAGGTCCGTCCGCGCATGACCGCGAACGGACCTCCCCACGCAAGGGACGTCTAGGGACGTCTTGAGTTATGGTCGGTGGTGACCTCGACCGATACGAGGAGGGATCCGGTTGGCGAAGATCCTCATCGGCAAGTACGAGGGGACGATCTACGAGGAGGGTGACGGGTACACCGGCGCCATCTCGCTCGGGTTCGGCCCAGACGGCAAGCGCAAGCGGCTCAAGAGGAAGGGACGGACGAAGACAGAGGTCAAGGACAAGCTCAGGCAAGCTGTCGAAGACCTCAACAAGGGCGTCAAGACAGAGCGCAACTACTACGTGGAAGACGCGGTGAACGAGTTCCTCGCCGCGTTCGCCAGAACCGGCAAGTCACCGGCAACGAGCGAGGTCTACCGGTCACTCGCCACACACCAACTCATCCCGTACATCGGACGGACGCGCCTCAAAGAACTCACGGCCGACGACGTCGAGACGTGGCTCAATGGACGAGCGGAGCACCTCACCTCGTCCTCGCTCGGCATCGTTCACAGCGTCCTCAAGCGGTCGATCCGCAGAGCGGCGCGGCACGACAGGATCGCGCGGAACGTCGCTGAACTGGTGGACACGCCGAACGGCAAGGCGGGTCGCAAGTCGCGTTCGCTGAGCCTCGTGCAGGCGAAGGCTCTCCTGGACGAGGCGAGCAAGCCCGAGCACCGTCTTGGCACGTACATCATCCTCGCGATCATGTCCGGGCTCCGGACGGAGGAGCTTCGCACGCTCAAGTGGAGTGACGTCGACCTCGACAAGGCCACCGTCTACGTCCTCCGTGCCGATCGGTACAAGGGCGAGACCAAGACGACGCTGAGCCGTCGCGGACTCGGCATCGCAGACATGGCCGTTGACGCGCTCCGCAGTCTCAAGACGAGGCAGGCGGCGGAGCGTCTCAAGGCCGGCGAGGCGTACCAGGAACACGACCTCGTGTTCTGCCACGAGGACGGGCGGCCCTACGCGGCGCAACACGTCCGATACCGGTTCGCCAAGGTGCTCAAGGCGGCGGACCTCAACCCTCGTGAGTGGTGCCCGCGGGAGCTGCGGCACACGTTTGTCTCCATCATGAGCGACCACGACGTGCCCATAGAGAAGATCAGCATCCTCGTCGGGCACTCCAGCACGAAGATCACCGAGACCGTCTACCGCCACCAACTCAAGCCCGAGATCCGCGACGGTGCCGAGCACATGAACGACATCTTCGCGAGCAAGCCCGTCAAGTCCGCGTAGGCGTGTGGCTCCCGTGTTGGCTCCCCGAAACTCCCGACGAACTCGGCACACTCCCCCACCTGTGGCGCCACAATCCTCATCCGTGGGCCTCACTTAGGGAAGGGCTGAGACGCGCTTATTCGGGGGGTGCGGGAGGGTTGGCGGGCGTAGGGAAAGAAGAGTCTTCGTTACGTTGCGTCTCTCATATGTCACTCTGGGTTATGTTCTGACTGCATGTCGGACGAACATGGAGGGGTTAGATGCGCGTAGGGACGAAAGTCGGTGCGGGGCTGGTGGCGAGCATGCTCGCCGCGGGGACGCTGAGCGTCGCGACGGCCGCCCAGGCGGAGCCGCCGCCGCAGCCGGGGCAGCAGCAGGAAGAGGAAGGGCACGGGCCCGGTGCGATCATCGTGGGGCCGGAGGGCGCCGCCAAGGCGATGGACCGGCTCCTCTCCCGGGACGAGGAGCGCGTCCACTGGTGCCACGGGACGGTCCTGCCGTCGGACGGGCTGAACGTCCGCACCGGGCCGGGCCTCGGGTACGTGAAGGTCGGTGCCCTGGCGCACGGGACCCACGTCCGGACCGACTGGGACACCATCCAGCGCCGGGACGGGTACCTGTGGGTCCGGATGAGCCCGCAGCGCTGGATCGCCGACTACAAGCTCGGCAACGGCAACGGCAAGTGGTACGTCCGGTACTCGGACTGCTGACCGGGCGGGGCCGCCGCCCCGCGGGACGGCGGCCCGCTCGCATGCCGCGGAGCTGTAGCGTGGCCGGATGGAACAGGTGCCGTACACCGGTGGGGAGAAGGAGAGCCTGAAGTCGGCTCTCGATCGGCATCGTGACGTGGTGCTGTGGAAGCTTCAGGGGTTGGACGAGGAGCAGGCGCGGCGGGCCATGACGCCGTCCGGGACGAGTCTGCTCGGGTTGACGAAGCACCTGGCGGCCGTCGAGTACTCGTGGTTCTGCGAGACGTTCGGGCGGGAGACCGAGCCGCTGCCGTTCGACGACGACGATCCGGACGCCGATCTGCGGGTCGAGCCCGGTGAGACGACGGACGGGATCGTCGCGTTCTACGGGCGGGCGAGGGCGGCGGCGGACGAGGTCATCGAGGAGCTGGACCTCGAGGCGCGCGGGACGGCCTGGCACGGGGCGACGGTGACGCTGCGGTGGGTGCTCATCCACATGGTCGAGGAGACCGCGCGGCATGCCGGGCACATGGACGTCGTCCGGGAGCTGATCGACGGTGCGACCGGTGACCACGCGCGGGACTAGGGGCCGCTAATACGAGCTGGGCGCAGTCGGGATGTTGCCGCCGGCGAGAACGCCGGCGACGGCGATTGCGGCGGCGATGAGCAGGCCCACGACGGCGATCGCGGCGGCGGCGACGTACTGGGAGCGGCGCGGCGCGTACGGGGAGCGCGGGGGCTTCATGCCGGTCACGTTAGGGCCGCCCGGCGGCGGGAGCCGCGTGGTTAAGGCGGATTTAAGGCCGCGTTAGGTGCGGGAGTGGCGGCGGCGGCCGACGAGGCGGCGGGAGCGGCGGGCGGGCGGGAGCCAGCGGGTCCGGAACCACATCTGCACCTGGGCGCCGCCGAGGACGCTGCGGTGGATGCGCAGGTAGCCGCCGGTGGACTCGGCGGCGCGGCGGGCGATGTCGAGGCCGAGGCCGGTGGAGCCGCCGCCGCTGCTGCCGCGCTTCAGCGCGGCGTCCGGGTCGGCGATGCCCGGGCCGCCGTCGGCGACGAGGATGCCGGTGACGCCCTGCCCCTGGTGGAGGGTGACGACGAAGCCGGTGCCCTCGGCGGTGTGCCGGAAGATGTTGCCGAGCAGTGCGTCGACGGCGGCGGCGAGTTCGGTGCCGGGGATCGGCAGCGGCGCGGGGCCCTCGGCGCCGATCAGCTCGCAGGAGCGGCCCTCGTCCTCGGCGAGGACGGACCAGAACGCGACGCGGTCGCGCAGCACCTTGGACGCGTCGCAGCTGCCGCGCCCGGTGGGCCGCCGGACGGTCCGGATGATCTGGTCGACCTCGCGCTCGATGCGGTCGACGGCCTCGCGGGTCTGCTCGGCGACGGGGCCGTCGCCGAGGGCCTCGGCGTTGAGGCGGAGCGCGGCGAGCGGGGTGCGCAGGCGGTGCGACAGGTCGGCGGCCATCTCGCGTTCGGCGGACAGCAGCTGGACGACGTGGTCGGCCATCGCGTTGAACGCCAGGCCCGCCTCGACGAGTTCGGGCGGCCCGTCCGGTTCGATGCGGACCGACAGCTCGCCGTCGCCGAAGGCGCCCGCGGCCTCGGCGAGCCGCCGGGTGGAGCGGATCATGCGGTTGCCGAGCCGGTCGGCGACGGCGACGGACCCGGCGACGAGCGCGCAGGCGACCGTCGTCATGACGAGCCACGCCTTCCAGACGCCGCGCGACAGGTCGTCGTCGGGGAGGAACACCTCGACGACGGCGGTGCGGCCGGCGTCCAGCGACACCGGCTGGAGCAGGGCGTACCCGCCGTTGACGCGGGCGGTGTAGGAGCGGCCGCGGCGCCCGGCCTCGGTGAGCTGCTCGGGACGGGCGCTGAAGTCGCCGTGGGCGTCGCGCGGGACGAGCCCGCCGTCCGGGAGGTGCACGGTCATCCGCCCGGCGGCGCCGGCCTGGGTGCTGGCGACGGCGCGTTCGAGGGCGGCGGGGTCCTCGGTGACGACGAGGACGGGCCCGAGCGCGCTCGCCTGGCGCTCGGCGGTGGTGAGGGCGCGGTCCCGGGCGATCTCCCGGACGGTCAGCGCGAGCGGGATCAGGAACGCCAGCGCGACCATGGAGGTGACCGCCAGGGACACCAGGACGAGCGTCTTCCTCATGACCGCGGGTCGGGCTCGGCCAGCCGCACGCCGACGCCGCGGACCGTGTGCAGGTAGCGGGGCGCGGCGGCGGTCTCGCCGAGCTTGCGGCGCAGCCAGGACAGGTGGACGTCGATGGTCTGGTCGTCGCCGTACGCCTGCCGCCACACCTCGGCGAGCAGTTCGCGCCGGGCGACGACCCGGCCGGGGCGGGCCGCGAGGTAGGCGAGGAGGTCGAATTCGCGGCGGGTGAGTTCGAGCTGCTGGCCGTCCAGCATCGCCTCGCGCCGGTCGAGGTCGATGTGCAGGCCGCCGACGCTCAGCTCCGCGGCCGGCCCGGAGCGCGCCGACCGGCGCAGCACGGCGGCGAGGCGGGCGCTGAGGTGCTCGATGGAGAACGGTTTGATCAGGTAGTCGTCGGCGCCCGCGTTGAGTAACCGGACGATCTCCGGTTCGTCGTCGCGGGCGGTCGCGATGATGACCGGGACGTCGGAGATGCCGCGCAGCATCTTCAGCACCTCCGCGCCGTCGAGGTCGGGGAGCCCGAGGTCGAGGACGACGACGTCGGGCGGCGACTGCGTGACCTCGCGCAGCGCGTCCATCGCGGTGCCGACGCTGCGCACGACATGCGACCGCACGCTCAGTTCCCGAATTAGGGCGGTCCGGACATTCGCGTCATCCTCGACCACCAAAACACTCGCCATGGCGGAACCGTATGCCACCATGTGCCCATGCGTCGCGCGATGTCGTATGTTGCCCCGTGGGCCGGGGTGACCGCGCTCGCGGTCGCCTTATCGTGGCTCGGGGTGCGCGACGTCGTGCGCGGCGCGGTGTCGGAGCGCTCGGCGCCGCCGCCGATCGCCGGGCCGGTGATCCACTCCAGCCCGGCGGCACCGCCGGGGCCGCCGGCGATCGGATCGCCGACCGCGCGGCCGAAGCCGCCGGACGGCGCGGACCGGGCGCCCACGCCGACGAAGCCCGCGAAACCGCCGCCGCCCGGCAAGCCCTCCAAGACCCCGCCGAAGACGCCCGACAACGTGCGCAGCTACGCGACCCGGGGCGGGCGCGCCGCGATGTCGATCGAGAAGGACCGGGTGCGGCTCGTCTCGGCGACGCCGAACCCCGGCTACGAGACGCGCGTGACGCAGGCCGAGGGCTGGCTCCGCGTGGATTTCCTGACCGACGAGCACACCTCGTCGGTCATCGCGTCCTGGTACGAGCACGAACCGATGGTGAAGGTGTACGAATATTGAGCCGAGCCGGGGAAGGACGACGCCATGCCCATCATTTCGCGAGGTTTCCGCGGACGGCGTCCCTCCGGTGACCACGAGCTCCCGCCCGGCCAGTACGAGACGTTCGATTTCCCGGTGCTGTCGGCGGGTCCGACCCCGCAGGTCCCGCTGGACGAGTGGGAGTTCACCATCAGCACGGAGAGCGGCACCGAGCACCGGTGGAGCTGGGACGACCTGACGGCGCTGCCCGCGGAGACGCCCACCGTCGACCTGCACTGCGTCACCAAATGGTCAAAATTCGACACCGAATGGCGAGGCGTTTCTTTGGACGTCCTTTTCGAGGACGTGGAGAGCGCCGCCGATTTCACTCTCGTCCACTCCTACGGCGGCTACACGACGAATCTGCCGCTGGAGGATCTGCTCGACGGCAAGGCGTGGATCGCCTACGGCTATGACGGCGGAGAACTGCCTCCGGAGCACGGCGGCCCGGCCCGCCTCCTCGTCCCGCACCTGTACTTCTGGAAGTCGGCGAAGTGGGTGCGCGGAATCCAGCTCGGCCTCGAGGACGAGCCGGGGTTCTGGGAAAGCGCCGGCTACCACGACTACGGAGACCCATGGCGGGAGCAGCGGTACCAGGGCGACTAGGCGGGCGGCTGCGCTGGCACACCGCCGAGCTGGTGGAGCGGCGCGCCGAGTCGGCGACGGCCGCGACGCTGGTGTTCGACGTCGCCGGGTGGCCGGGCCATCTGGCGGGCCAGCACGTGGACGTCCGACTCACCGCCGAGGACGGCTACAGCGCGCAGCGCAGCTACTCGATCGCGTCCGCGTCCGGCGGCGGGCAGGTCGAGCTGACGGTGCAGCAGGTCGCGGACGGCGAGGTGTCGCCGTACCTCGCCGAGGAGATGGCGCCGGGCGACCTCGCGGAGTTCCGCGGGCCCGTCGGCGGCTGGTTCGTTTGGCGGACCGAGCAGACCGAGCCGGTGCTGCTGGTGGCGGGCGGGTCGGGCCTCGTCCCGCTGATGTCCATGGTCCGGACGCGGCGGGCCGCCGGGAGCCGCGTCCCGTTCCGGCTGCTGTACTCGGTGCGCGGCCCCGACGACCGGCTCTACGCGCGCGAGCTGGCGCGCACCGACCCCGGCCTGGACGTGACGCTCCTCTACACGCGCACCTCACCGGACGGCCTGCCGCGCAAGCCCGGCCGGATCACCCCGGAAGACCTCGTCCAGTACGGATGGCCCGCCGACTTCGAGCCGTCCTGCTACGTGTGCGGCCCGACCGGCTTCGTCGAGAAGGCCGCCACGTACCTGGTCATGCTCGGCCACGCCCCCGAAAGAGTCCGGACCGAACGCTTCGGCCCCACCGGCGGATGACCCGCCGGCGGACGGCCTGGCGGGCGGACGACCCAGCGGAGGATGACATGACCGCCCTCGACGACCAGGACGACGCCTTCACCGACGGCAACGCCCTCGCGGGCGCGCTGTCGGAGGTCTTCGCGGTCGACCTGACCGCCGCCGAGAGCCGCTGCGCCAACTGCGGGCGCACCGGGCCGGTCGGCGCGCTGCGCGTCTACGCACGCGCGCCCGGGTTCGTGGCCCGCTGCCCGGGATGCGGCCACGTCGTGCTGCGCCTGGTGCGCGGCCCCGGCACCGTCTGGCTCGACCTGCGCGGGGCGGTCGCGCTCGCCGTCCCGGTGGACGACTGACCGCGACGCTTCGGCGATTTCTACCGTTTCGGCGGCGACCCCGGAGGGAAACAGCAGATCACAACTCCTGGGGCCGGCGGGGGCGGTCGGAAAGGTCAGAGCTCCCATGGTCCTGGATCCCGGAGAGGCCGGCCGCGCCCGCGCGGCGGACGCCGGCGAGCGGCGCGCGCAGGTGCGCAAGGCCGCCGCCGCGAGCGTCATCGGCACGTCCATCGAGTGGTACGACTTCTTCCTCTACAACACGGCCGCGGCGATCGTCTTCAAGGACGTGTTCTTCCCCGAGTCGAGCGACTACGCGGGGACGCTGTCGGCGTTCGCGACCTACGCGGTCGGGTTCGCGGCCCGCCCGATCGGCGCGGCGATCTTCGGGCACTGGGGCGACCGGCTCGGCCGCAAGGCGACGCTGATCGTCACGCTGGTGCTGATGGGGGTGTCGAGCGCGCTGATCGGCGTCCTGCCCGGCACGGAGACGATCGGCTGGGCCGCGCCCGTGCTGCTCGTCGTGCTGCGCATCCTGCAGGGCATCGCGGTCGGCGGCGAGTGGAGCGGCTCGGTGCTGCTGTCGATGGAGTGGGGCGACCGCAAGCGGCGCGGGCTGATGGCGAGCCTGCCGCAGCTCGGCGTCCCGATCGGGCTCATCCTCGGCACCGGCATGATGACGGCGATCGCGCTGTCGGCGGAGGGTGCCTTCAAGGACTGGGCGTGGCGCATCCCGTTCCTGTTCAGCCTGGTGCTCGTCGCGATCGGGCTGTGGGTGCGGGTCCGGGTGATGGAGACGCCGCTGTTCGCCGAGGTCGTCGCGCGGAACGAGGTCTCCCGCGTCCCGGTGGCCGAGGTCGTGAAGCGGCATCCGCGGGAGATCGTCCTCAGCGCGCTGCTGCGCTGCTCCGAGCAGATGCCGTTCTACCTGTTCACCTCGTTCGCCCTCACCTACGTGGACGACCACCTGGAGATGGCGGAGGGGCTCGCGCTCAGCGCGGTGACGGCCGCGGCGGTGCTGGAGCTGTTCACGATCCCCGCGGCCGGGCACCTCGGCGACCGGATCGGCCCGCGCCGGGTGTACGCGGCGGGGTCGCTGCTCGTCGCGGTGTTCGCGTTCCCGTACTTCCTGCTGCTGAACACCGGGATCGCGGCGCTGATCGTCGTCGCGGTGGTGGTGGCGCAGATCCCGCACGCCGTGCAGTACGGGCCGCAGGCGTCGCTGATCGCCTCGGTGTTCCCGACCCGGCTGCGGTACGGCGGCGCGGGCATCGGGTACCAGCTCGCGTCGGTGTTCGCGGGCGGTCCGGCGCCGCTGCTGGCGACCTGGCTGCTGCACGACTACGGCTGGCAGGCGATCTCGATCAGCATGATCGTGGCGTCCGCGCTGACGCTGACGGCGCTGAGCCTGCTGCCCGCGCCCGCCGCCGACCACGCCGCACCGGCGGCCGCGAAGGCGTGACCCCCGCCGCCCGGGCGGCCCGCGCCGCCCGGGCGGTCCGGGTCTTCCGGGCGGGCGGGGTCAGGAGTGCGGGACGAACCGCTGCGGCATGATGAACATCGCGGTGGCCTCCACCGTGACCCGGCCGTCCGGGCCGCAGATCGTCCCGGACGCGTAGACCTTGCGCCCCTCCACCCGGCTCGCCTTCGCCTCCACCGAGAGCGGGACGCCGAGCGGCGTCGGCCGCCGGTAGCGGGTCTCCAGGGTCGCGGTCATGCCGGGCGTGCCGGACGCGGCCGCCGCCATGCCGAGGACCTGGTCGAGCACCATCGCGGACACCCCGCCGTGCACGTAGGACGGCGGCCCCTCGTAGACGGTGCTCAGGGTGAACTCGCCGCGGACGATGCCGTCCGAGCTCACGGTCAGCTCGACCGGCGGCGCGAGCGGGTTCAGGGCGCCGGTGACCGGGTTGCCGATCTGCCGGTCCATCCGGCGCTCGCCGGACGGGACGAACGGCGGCGCGTCCCGGCGCGCGGCGGCGAGCCGCGCGGTCAGGGCCTCGACCTCGGCGGCGACGGCCGCGGCCTCCGCGGTGCCGACGCTCGTCAGGACGGTGGCCTCGGCCAGCGCGCGGACGCGGGCGGCGAGGCCGCTCAGGGCCGCCGCCTCGTCCTCCGCCAGTACCGGCCGCTCCATCGGGATCCCGCTCATTCAGCCTCCTCGCGGGGCGGTCCCCCGTGCCGCCGCCCCATAGCCGAACGAAATTCTAAAATAGGGCGGCGACCGCCGCGGACGCGGGTCCCGCTCAGCGGTGCGGCGGCCGCACCCGCTCAGGACCGCGAGAGCGGGCCGGCGACCGTCCAGCGGCGGCCGTTCGGCGACGTCCCGCTGTAGCGGAACATCAGCCGGTCTCCCCCGGTCTCCGGGGTGAGCGACACCGAGCCGGTGTCCACGCAGCGCTCCGTCCCGAACGTGATCTGCTCGCGGAACACCAGCGTGTCGCCCGTCCGGCGCAGGAAGGTCTCCGTGCCCGAGCAGTTCTGCAGGGGATAGGAGACCTTGCCCGCGCCGCCGCCCGCGGGCAGGACGAGCGTGATGGGGAAGACCTTCCCGTCGTTCTGGGTGACCCGCCCCGTCCACGTCCCCGCGTACCGGCCCGGGATGCCGGTGCGCCGGGACTCGGCCGTGCTCGACCCCGAGGACGCGGGCGCCCGCGCGGAGGGGGCCGAGGTGCTCTCCCCGGCGGCGGCCGGCGGCGCGTCGCCGTCGCGCGTCCCCGCCTCGGCGGTGGTGGCGCCGCCGTCCTGCCACGGCCGCAGGACCGCCACCACCACGGCGGCCACCGCGACCGCGACGACCGCGGCCGACACCGCGATCAGCGCCGTGGAGCGCCGCTCCGCCCGCTCCCCCGCCGGTGCGGCGGGCACCGCGCCGGGCGGCATCCGCATGGTCGGCCGATCACCGGGAGCCGGCGGGACGGGCACGGCCTGCGGAGCCGGAGGAACGGGCACGGCCTGCGGGACGGGTCCCGCCTGCGGGACGGGTCCGGCCTGCGGGACGGGCGCGGCCGGCGCCTCGCCCAGCAGGACGCGCAGCACCTCCGACGCGGGCGGCCGCACCGCCGGGTCCTTGGCGAGGCAGCGGACGGCCAGGTCGCGCAGCGGCCCGGACAGCGCGCCGAGGTCCGGCTCGCCGTGCAGGATGCGCCCGACGATCGCGGTCATCGTGTCGCCGGCGAACGGCAGCCGCCCCGACGACGCGAACACCATCGTCCCGGCCCACGCGAACACGTCGGCGGCGGGCCCGGCGCGCAGGCCCTCCAGCTGCTCGGGCGCCATGAAGGCCGGGGTGCCGATCGCGCCGCTCACGGTGATCGTCGCGCCGTCCAGCGCGCGGGCGATGCCGAAGTCGATGACGCGCGGCCCGTCCGAGCCGAGCAGCACGTTGTGCGGCTTGAAGTCGCGGTGCACGACGCCCGCCCGGTGGATCGCGACGAGCGCCGTCGCCGTGCCGACCGCTAGCCGCTCCAGCGCGCCGCGCGTGCGCGGGCCCTCGGTGGTCACGACCCGGTGCAGCGAGGGCCCGTCGACGAACTCGCTGACGATGTAGGGGCGGTCGCCCGCCGCGTCGGCGTCCAGGATCGCGGCCGTGCAGAACTCCGCGACCCGCTTCGCCGTGTCGAGTTCGCGCAGGAAGCGGGCGCGGGCCTCCGGGTCGTCGCCGAGGCGCCCGTGCAGGAGCTTCACCGCGACCCGGCCGTGGCCGCCGCCCTCGTCCTCGGCGAGGAAGACGGCGCCCTGCCCGCCCTCGCCGAGCCGGCCGGTCAGCCGGTAGCGGCCGAGCCGCTCCGGGTCGCCAGGACGCAACGCTCCCGCCGCCGGCATGTGGCCTCCCGCCCCGCAGAGACCCGCGTCGGCGAGCCCGATTGAGATAGATTCCTGCAGTATCTCCCATCGAGGCACCGCAGAGCGCGAGGACAGTACGTGACGGACCAGCCCCCGCCGCCACCTCCCGAGCAGCCGCCGCCCGGTCAGCCACCACCCGGCCAGCCGCCGCCGTACGGTCAGCCGTACGGGCAGCCGCCGGGCGGCTACGACCCGCGGTGGGGCTACGGCCCGCCGGGCTCCCCCTACGGCGTGCCGACGCAGGGCCCCTCCGAGGAGACGACCTGGGCGATCTTCGCCTACATCGGGAACGCGATCATCGGGTTCCTGCCCGCGCTGATCATCTACCTGGTGAAGAAGGACACCTCGCCGTTCACCAGGTTCCACGCGGCGCAGTCGATGAACATGCAGCTCACCATGCTGATCCATCTCCTGGCGGTGCTGGCGGTGTGCGTGCCGCCGGCGATCGTCATGGAGGCGCCGGCCTTCCTCGCCCTGCTGCTCTTCCCGTACCTGGAGCTGCTGATCGGCGGGTGGACGTTCATCATCCTCGGCGCGGTGAAGGCGGGGAAGGGGCAGTACTACCGCTTCCCGACCTTCTTCTGCTACCGCATGATCCGCTAGCTCACAGGTAGGCGCGGGCGTACTCGTCCAGCACCGGCAGGACGGCCTCGCGGTCGCCGGCGGGGACGCGCAGCACGACCTCCTCGATCCCGAGCGAGCCGTAGTAGCCGAGCTTCTCCGGGGTCGGCAGCGTCCCGAACGGGATCACGGGGACCATGGCGCGTCCGGCGTCCGCGCAGGCGCGCCGCAGGCCGGGCAGCGCCTCGCGGATGCCCGCCCCGCCGATCGGCAGCCACCCGTCCCCGTACTCGGCGATGTGCGCGAACAGCGTCGGGCCCGGCGCGCCGCCGAGCAGCACCGGCACCCTGCCGGCCGGCTTGGGCCACGACCAGGACGCCTCGAAGCTCACGAACTCGCCCTTGAAGGACGCCTCCTCGTCCGTCCACAGGGCCCGCATCGCGAGGACGTGCTCGCGCGCCACGGCCCGCCGCCGCTTCCAAGGCACCCCGTGGTCGGCGCCCTCCTCGGCGTTCCAGCCGTACCCGACGCCGAGCGCGACCCGTCCGCCCGCGAGCCGGTCGAGCGTCGCGACGGCCTTCGCGGTGACGATCGGGTCGCGCTGCGCGGGCAGCAGGATGCCGGTCCCGAGCGTGATCCGCTCGGTCGTCACGGCCGCCGCGGCGAGCGCCACCAGCGGGTCGAGGGTCCGCGCGTACTCCTCGGCCAGGGTGTCGTCCCCGGTCGGCGGGGGCGACTCGCGGGCCACCGGGATGTGGGTGTGCTCGGGGACGTAGAGGGAGGCGAAGCCGCGCTCCTCGGCCGCGCGCGCCAGCTCGTGCGGCGCCATCGTCCGGTCGGTGGCGAACATCGTGACCCCGAGCCGCATGCGGGCCCCTCCTTCTCCCGGTTCCCCGGCACCCTACAGAGGCGGCGTCAGACGAGAACGGCCCGGTCGTCCACGCGGGCCACGGCGCGGACGGGCGCGCCGTCGGCGCCGGCCAGCGCGAGGGGGAACAGCGAGACCTCGATCGCGCAGCCCGCGTCCTGGGCCGCGACGAGCCGGTCCAGCCCGGTGAGGTTCTCGGCGATCACGGCGCCCGCGCCGCACAGGACGCGGTGCGCCGCCAGTGAGAACTCCTCGGACCCGGGCGGCGGGGTGCGGTCCACGCTGAGCGCGTCGACGGCCACGGTGCGGACGCCCGCCGCGACGATCGCCTCGGCCGTCTCGGGCGCCGGGTACGGGTGGGCGAGGTAGTCGCCGGTGCCCCAGTGCTCCGACCAGCCGGTCGCGATGACCAGGACGTCGCCGGGTTCGAGGCCGGGCGGGAGCGCGTCCGGCGGGATGGGCGCGCGGGGCGGCAGGCCGCGGACGTCCATGACCACGGCCGGGCCGGTGAAGCGGGTCAGCGGCAGCTCGTCCAGGCGGGGCAGGGCGTCGTCGACGTGGAACGGGGCGTCCACGTGCGTGCCCGTCTGCGAGCCCATGTGCAGGCGCAGGACGTTCACGCCGTCGCGGGCCGCGGTCAGCGCCGGGACCGCCTCCACCTCGGGGTCGCCCGGGTAGACCGGCATGCCCGTGGTGATCGGCACCGACAGGTCCAGCAGCTCAACGCCCATGTAATGGATTATCCCGCGCGGACCGCCAGCCGATAGCGTTGCGACGTGTTGCCACATGTGACGGCCATCCGATACGTGACGCCGCTCCGCGAGGGCGGCTCCCTGCCGGGCGTCGTCGAGGCCGACGACCTCGGCACCTACGTCATGAAGTTCCACGGCGCGGGGCAGGGGCGCAAGGCGCTGATCGCCGAGGTGATCGCGGGCGAGCTGGCCCGCCGGCTCGGCCTCCGGGTGCCCGAGCAGGTGCTGATCGACCTGGACCCGGCGATCGGCCGGCACGAGCCCGACCCCGACGTCCAGGACCTCCTCAAGGCCAGCCCCGGCTGGAACCTCGGCGTCGACTTCCTGCCCGGGTCGCTCGGCTTCGACCCGCTCGGCTGGACCCCCGACCCGGACTTCGCGTCCCGGGTGCTGTGGTTCGACGCGTTCATCGGCAACGTGGACCGCAGCTGGCGCAACCCCAACATGCTCGTCTGGCACGGCGACGTGTGGCTCATCGACCACGGCGCGAGCCTGATCTTCCACCACGCGTGGGCGAACGCCGCCCGGCTGTTCGCCGGCGCGTACGACGTCGACGACCACGTCCTCACCCCGTACGCGTCCCGGCTGGAGGCGGCGGAGGCCGCGTTCGCCCCGAAGATCACCGAGGGGCTGCTGCGCGAGGTGGTCGCGCTGGTGCCCGACCGGTGGCTGGAGGGCGAGCCCGGCTTCGCCGGCCCGGAGGCGCTCCGCGACGCCTACGTCGAGATCCTGCTGCCGCGCGCCGGCAAGCCGCGCGACTGGCTGCCCGACCTCGACGTCAGCGGCCGCGCTCCGGACACCTCGGCGCGGCGGGGGGAGAACCGTCCCGGATGGCTGGGTGGTCCGGCATGAGCGAGGCGAACCGGGGAGCGTGGGGGGCCGTCCCCCCGCAGGACGCGCCCACGACGAACATCAGGGCCGCGGGTGAGCCGACGGTGTTCGAGTACGCGGCGCTGCGGGTCGTCCCGCGCGTCGAGCGGGGCGAGTCGATGAACGTGGGCGTCGTCGTGTACTGCCGGGCGCTCGACTACCTCGGCTGCCGGACGCACCTCGACGAGCGCCGCCTGCACGCGCTGGACCCCTCGCTCGACCTGGAGGGCGTCCGCGCCTCGCTGAAGGGCGTGGACGCGGTGTGCTGCGGCGGCGAGCGCGCCGGGCAGGCCGCGGCGGAGCCGCCGGGGCGGCGGTTCCGGTGGCTGACGGCGCCGCGCAGCACGATCGTCCAGCCGGGGCCGGTGCACGCCGGGCTCACCGCCGACCCGGCCGCCGAGCTGGACCGGCTGCTGCGCCTGCTCGTCCTGTGACCGCGCTCGCGCGCTAGTCCCACTCCCAGCGGATGCCGTGGTAGCCGGCGGCCATGCCGAACTCGATGAAGTGGACGCTGTGGTAGCTGGACAGCCGCAGGTCGGCGGAGTCCTTCAGCGCGGTGTGGCCGTCGGGCCGCCAGGTCCGGTGGCAGCGGGCGGGCAGCGCGGACGGGTGGAACCGCACCTCGATCAGGAACTCGTGCTGCGGGGTGCGGAAGCCGCGGCCCTCCTCGGTGATGGGCGGGCCGGTCTCGTCGAACCCGAAGCCGTACTCCAGCAGGTAGGTCTCGCCGCGGCCGAGCGCCCGGTCGAACAGCAGCTCGGCGGCGATGAGGCCGCTCGCCTCGTCCATCCGGACGCGGCCGAACCGGCAGCCGCGCACGGTCCGCGACGACGGCAGGACGCCCTGCGGGTGGTGGTACACCGCGATCCAGCGGTCGACGCCGCGCTGCTGGGCCTGGAACACCGCCCGGCAGCGGACCTCGCGCAGCTCCCGGCGGCGGCCGACGACGTACTGGTCGTGCAGGCTGAGCCCGGTGAGCAGCCGCTCGCCGCGGTCGCCGATCTCGTCCAGCAGGTCCCGGACGCCCGGCTCCGGGCACAGCTCCTCGACCGGCAGCCACGGCCCGGCGGTCCGCTCCGTGGTGGGCTTCAGCAGCGTCAGCAGTGAGTGGCGCGGCAGTTCGAGGATGACCTCCAGGCCGCGGACGGCGCGCAGCGAGTCGGCGCGCTCGGGCCTGGTCCGGCCGCGCTGCCAGTAGCTCAGCGTCGACAGGCTGACGGCGATGCCCTGCTCCTCCAGGCGGCGCCGCAGCGAGTCGAGGCTGAGGCCGCGCGCCTGGATGGCGGCGTGGAGGGCGACGTTGAACGGCCCGTACTGGAGGACCTGTAGGAGATCGTCCTCTGCGACACTCTGCACCTGCGGCCTCCGGATCTGCTCCGGCCGGCCCCCGTCCAACGGCCTTGACTCCTGCGATGGCAACTTCCGCGCTCACTGTAAAGCGGTTGGTCCCCGTTGCCAACAGGCAACTTGTCACAACCAGGGGTCCACGCGCTAGTGCCACTCCCATTCGATCCCGACTATTCCCCGCCTTACGGACCCGACCGCGATGTTAGCGCTGCCGGACGTGCCGACCCACAGCTCGCCGAGGCGGCGGCGCGGGGCCTGCGAGCTCTCGGCGGTGAACCCGTAGCAGCGGGCGGGCAGCCGGTCGCCGTCGAACTGGATGATCGCCACGTAGTCGTGGACGGGATGGGCGAACCGGCGGTCGTAGCTGTCGGACGGGGGCTCCGCCGCGGGCCCCAGCTCGTACTCGACGACCGCCGTGTCCCCCGCCGACAGCACCCGGTCGAAGACGAGCTCGAACGCCATCAGGCCGCCCTCGGCGCGGACCCGGCCGGGCCGGCAGTACCGCACGTCGGCGAGCCCGGCGGGGGCCGCCGGGGCGGGGCCGCCGGACACCTGGCCGCCGGACACCTGGTGGACGCAGACGATGCGGTCGATGTCGTCGCCGGCGGCGCGCACGACGGTGCGGACCGACAGCGTCCACGACCGGCGCACCTCGTCCAGGCGGTAGACGTCGTGGATGCTGAGCCGCTCCAGCCGGTGGTCGCCTGACCGGTCGAGCTGCCCAACGAGGAAGGCGTACCGCTCGGGATCGGGCCACAGGTCGCGCACGCTGCGGGCCCGGTCGCCCGCGCCGCCCGGCCCGGCCCCGCCCCCGCCGCGCCCGGCCGGTCCGCGCGGGGGCGCCGCGGTGGGCGCGGGGTCGTCCAGCAGTTCGGTGAGGGTGCCCGGCGGCACCTGGAGGATCTCCTCCAGCGCGACGACGACGGTGCGCGAGCGGGGCCGGCTGCGGCCCCGCTGCCAGTAGCTGAGCGTGGCGACGCTGACCGTCAGGCCGCGCCGCCCGAGCCGGTGGCGGATCCGCTCCAGCGTCAGCCCGCTCGCCTGGACGGCCTGCCGCAGTGCCCCGGCGAACTCCACGGCGGGATGGTACCCGCCGCGCAAGATCAAATCAGGGATCAGGGCAGATCAGTCACGCACCGACAAGCCGGACGCAGGTCAGAACAAGATCGACATGAAGGAGCCGAGCTCGCCGAACCCGACCCGGCGGTAGGCGGCCCGCGCCCGCGTGTTGTAGTCGTTGACGTACAGCGACACGGTCGGCGCGACGCTGCGCAGCGCCTCCCGCACCACCGCGGACATCCCCGTCTCCGACAGGCCCCGGCCGCGCAGGTCCGGCGGCACCCACACGCCCTGCACCTGGCAGGCGCGCGGGGTGACGGCGCCGATCTCCGCCTTGAACGTGACGCGGCCGTCCTCGATGCGGGCGAACGCGCGGCCGTCGCGGATCAGCTCGGCGACGCGGGCGCGGTAGAGCACTCCCCCGTCGCCGGCGTTCGGCGACACCCCGACCTCCTCGGTGAACATCGCCACGCAGGCCGGGTAGACGATGTCGAACTCCTCCATCCGCACGCGCCGGACGTGCGGGTCGGGCGGCACGTCCGGGACGGCGGAGGTGGCCATCACCGGCTGGGACGCGCGCACGGCCCGGGGCGGCCCCCAGTACGGCGCGAGGATCTCCCACAGCTCGCCGACCGCGTCGACCGGCCCGACGATGGACGAGCAGCGCCGCCCCTGCGCCTGCGCCCGCTCGGCGAACGCGCGGATCGCCTCCGGACCGGCCGCGACCGGGATCAGGTTGGCGCCCGAGTAGCACAGCGAAACGAGCCGCCCGTCGCGCAGGTACCCCCACATCTGCGCGCCGAGCCGCCGCGGGTCGAGCCCCGCGGCGTGCACGCGCGAGCTGACGAACACGTTGGACACCGGGTCGGCGTCCAGGATCGCGAGGGCCTCCGCCCGGTACCGGTCGTCCAGCACGCGCACGGGCATCGAGCCCAGCATGCGCATGGCTACCGGTCCCTCGACGGGAGGGGCCCCCGTTCGGCCCTCACCACTGAAAGCTCCACGTGGACAAGCCTATGCGGTCCGGTGCCCGCGCACCGCCGCGGCCCGCACACCGGCCCGGCCGCGAAAGGTCAGTGCCGCGCGGCGCCCTCGTCGTCGCGGTGCCGCTTCTTGCCCGCGCCGGGCTCGGGCGCCGCCGGGGCCTGGCACTTCGCGTCCGGTCCGGGCCTGCTCGCGGGCAGCCGGCCGTTGCCGAGGTAGGCGGCGACGGCCTTGTCGACGCAGTCGTCACCGGACAGGGCGACGCCGTGGTTGCGCCCGCCGGCCTGCACCAGAAGCCGGGACGTGGGCAGCGAGCGGTGCGTCTCCAGCGCGCCCGGGTACGGCGTGGCCGCGTCCTTCGAGGCTTGGACGAGCAGGATCGGCGGCAGCGTCGAACGCCCCTGCACGCGCGGCGGCGGGCCGCCCTGCACCGGCCAGAACGCGCAGGGCGCGTTGTACCAGGTGTTGCTCCAGGTCTCGAAGCGGTTGCCGGTGCGGTAGAGGCGCTCGCTGTCGGCGTGCCAGCGGGCCCAGTCGCGCGGCCAGGCGGCGTCGCGGCACTGGACGGCGTTGTAGACGGTGTAGTTGTTCTGGTCGAGCCGCGACGGCGGCTGCCACACCTTGCGCAGCGGGCCGGGGTCGTTCCGGACGGCGAACGCCGACAGGGCGCGCGCGTGCGCCGGCCAGGCGAGGTCGGCGTAGCCGTCGGCGAGGAAGGCGTCGTCCAGCTCGGACGGGCCGATCTTCCCGTCGATCGGCTTCGCCTTGAGCGCGGCCCGCGCCTTCGCGTAGGCGGCGGCGACCTTCTGCTCGGTGTCACCGAGCTTGTAGACCGCGTGGTGGCGGGCGATCCAGGCGAAGTAGGCGCGGATGTTCTTCTCGAACGCCACGTTCTGGTCGAGGTTGTTCTGGTACCAGACGCCGCTGGGCCGCACGACGCTGTCGAGGACCATGCGGCGGACGTGGCCGGGGTACATCGTCGCGTACACGGCGCCGAGGTAGCTGCCGTACGAGTAGCCGAAGTAGCTGATCTTCCGCTGCCCGAGGGCGCGCCGGATCGCGTCCATGTCGCGGGCCCAGTCGGCCGTCCCCATGTACGGGAGGACCGCGCGGTACCGGCGGGCGCAGTCGTCGGCGAACCCCCGCGCCTTCGCCGTCCAGGCGCGCTCCTCGGCCGGACCGGCGGGCACCGTGTCGGGGCGCGCGCGGCCGGGGTCCTGATAAGCGGGGTCGCAGATCAGCTCGGGCTTGCTGGCGCCGACGCCGCGCGGGTCGAAGCCGATCCAGTCGTAGGACGCGGCGACCTTCTCCGGCAGCGAGTCCCGGAAGAAGCCGGGCAGGTCGCGCCCGTGGGCGCCGGGCCCGCCCCGGTTCAGCAGCACCGCGCCGTTCGACCGGGCCGCGGTGTGCCGGGCCCGGGTCAGCGCGAGCGTGATCTTCTTGCCGGCGGGCCGGGCGTGGTCGAGCGGCACCCGGAGGGTCGCGCACTCCAGGCCCTTGAGCTTGCCGCCCTCGACGGGGTCCTTGGCGGGGCACGGCTTCCAGGCGAGCCCGCGCGGCGCGGGCGCGGCCTGCGGCGCGGGGCTCGCGGCGGCGGCCGCGGGCACTCCCATGGCGGCGGCCCCGAGCGCGACCGCGGCGGCGGCCGTCCGGGCGGCCGCCCTCCTTCCAGCGTCGTTCAGCACCCCCGCTTTCTACCGGCCGGGCGGCGCGGAGCGCGGGACCCCGGATCGCGCGATTCCGGGGTAAGCAGGGGCACCGGCCCCGAAACGAACCGTGGCGTGCCCGCCCCCCGAGGAGGAGGCGGGCACGCCACGGGACGGCGTGCTATCCGGGTCCTACGGGCGTCCGACCGGAAGGTCCTTGCCCGCGGTGGTGCGGGCGGCCTTCAGCGCCATGGCCGTCGGGTCCGGGTCGTTCAGCGCCGGGACGGCCTTGCAGTAGGCGTCCGGGCCGCGGTGGCTCGCCGGCAGCGCGCCGGTGTCGAGGTACGCCGCGACCTTGTCGTCCAGGCAGGCGTTGCCGTTGAGCGTGTTGGCGTGCGTCTTGCCGCCGACCTCGAACACCAGCCGCGAGGACGGGAAGACCTTGTGCATCTCCAGCCCGCCCGCGACCGGCGTGGCCGCGTCCTCGGTGGACTGGACGAGCAGCATGCCCGGCAGGTTCTTGGCGCCCTTGAGCCGGAACTCGGGCCCGCCCTTGAACGGCCAGAACGCGACCGGGGCGTTGAACCAGACGTTGCTCCAGGTGTTGAAGCGGTAGCCCTGCTCGTGGAGCTTCACCGCGTCCCGGTGCCACTTGCTCCAGTTGCGCGGCCAGCGGGCGTCGGCGGCCTGGACGGCGTTGTAGACGGCGAAGCCGTTGTCGTCGCCGCCCGCGCTCATCCAGTCGAGGAGCCCGGAGGCGTCCTCGTCGTTGACCCAGGCGGAGAGCGCCTCGGCGAAGGGGATGTAGTAGCCGGTGTTGTAGCCGGCGGACAGGACCGTGTCGTCCAGCTCGTCCGGGCCCATCTGGCCGCCGATCGGCGCCTTCTTCGCCGCCGCGCGGACGGCGTAGTACTTCGCCTCGACGGCCTTCTCGGTCTTGCCGAGGTGGTAGACCGAGTCGTACTCGGCGATCCAGGCCCACCAGGCCTTCATGTTGTGCTCGAACGCCTTGTCCTGTTCGAGCTGGGCGTCGTACCAGACCGTCTTCGGGTTGACGTTGCCGTCCAGCACCATCCGCTTCACCCGGTTGGGGAAGAGGGTGGCGTAGGTGGCGCCGAAGTAGGTGCCGTACGAGAAGCCGTACCAGCTGATCTTGTCCTGGCCGAGGGCGGCGCGGATCACCTCGACGTCGCGCGCGGCGTCGGTGGTGCGCATGTGGGGCAGCAGCCAGCCGAACTTGTCGGCGCAGTCCCGGGCGTACTTCTTGGACTTGGCGATCCAGGCCTGCTCCTCCTTCCACGAGCTCGGCACGTAGTCCGGGCGGATCGGGTCGGAGTAGTTCGGGTCGCAGGTCAGCGCCGGCTTGCTGGAGCCGACGCCGCGCGGGTCGAACCCGATGATGTCGTACTTGGCCGCGACGTCCGCGTGGCCCGTGCCGCCGATCCAGCGGGCGAGGGCGGGCGAGTAGGCGAGGCCGGAGCCGCCGGGGCCGCCCGGGTTGACGAACAGGACGCCCTGGTAGTTCTTCTCGTCGGTGTGCTTGAAGCGCGACACCGCGATGGAGATCTTGCGCCCGTTGGGCCGGCCGTGGTCGAGGGGCACCTCGACCTGCGCGCACTGGGCCTGGTTCATCGGGTCGTTCGGGCCGCTGACCTCGCACTTGCCCCAGTCGATGGACCGGACCGGGGCCGCGGCGGCGCCGGCCCGGCCGGTGTCCGCGCTCGCGGAGGCGGCGACCGCGGCGCCGCCCCCGGTCGCCACGACCACCGCGGTCGTGACGAGAACGATCTTTCTCACGTGACCCCCTCAGATCGGCGGGTCCGGCCGCCCGACTGGGCCGAAGGGGGGAACCGCGCCGATACGTAGCGGATGCGGATTGCGTGGCGATTGTGGCGGTTATGTCGTTTATGACGGCAGTCCGCCGCACGACTGGATGCCGAATCGTGACAAGATCAACGGAACTTCGTGATATCGCCGCGCGTTTGCCGCGTTCCGCGCCCGGAACGCGCGCGGGCCCCGGGGATCGCTCCCCGGGGCCCTCATGAAGCCGGCCGATCGCCGGCCCTCCGGCGTCAGCGGATGACGTCGGCCTCCAGCCGGGCGGCCTTCGAGGCCGCCGAGCCGCTCAGCGTCCGGGCGGCCGCCTGCGACGGCGGGACCGGGTCACCGAGCTGCGGGACGTGCACGGTGCGCTTCGCCGGCCGCTCTCCCCGCAGGAAGTAGGCGTCGAAGTAGGCGTCCACCTCGGCGGAGCCGCGGTGGACGATGCAGTGCGTGCGGTCGCCGTCCTGGACGACCAGGCGCGAGCCCTTGAGCCGGCGCTGCATGTCCAGCGCGCCCTCGTACGGGGTGGCCGCGTCGGCGGTCGACTGGAACATCAGGATGTTGTCCGGCAGGTCCCGGGTGTGCCCGATGTTCACCGGCGTGCCGGCCTTGGCGGGCCAGAACAGGCACGGCGCGTTGAACCAGGCGTTGCCCCAGGTCTCGAACGGGTGCTTGCGGTTGATCCGGGTGTTGTCGCGGTGCCACTTGGCCCAGCTCGTCGGCCACTGGACGTCGGTGCACTCGGTGGCGAGGTACATCGCGGTGCCGTTGTCGTCGGACTCGCCGGTCGTCGGGGCGCCGAACGTCCCGGCGAACGTGGCGGTGTCGCCGGTCTTGTAGGCGGCGAGCCCGGCGGCGTAGCCGTGCCAGATGGCCTGGCTGCGGCGGTAGCCGGCGTTCAGGATGACGTCGGTCAGCTCGCTCGGCCCGACGGCGAGGGTCTGCCCGCTGTCCTGGTCGGTGTAGTAGACCGGCTTGTCCTTGAGCTCGGCGCGCAGCCCGTAGAAGAAGTCGCGCACCTGGCGCTGGGTCGTGCCCAGGTGGTACACCGAGTCGTACTTGGCGATCCAGCCGAAGTAGTAGTCGATGTTCTTGTCGAACGCGACGTCCTGGTTGAGGTTGGCGTCGTACCAGGCGTCCGACGGGCCGACGTTGCCGTCCAGCACCATCCGGTCGACCCTCTTCGGGTACATCGTGGCGTAGGCCGACCCGAGGTAGGTGCCGTACGAGGCGCCGTAGTAGTCGATCTTGTCGTTGCCGAGCGCCTTGCGGATCGACTCGATGTCGTTGACGGAGTCGATCGTCTTGA
This sequence comes from Actinomadura sp. NPDC049382, assembly GCF_040677125.1. Taxonomy (NCBI): domain Bacteria; kingdom Bacillati; phylum Actinomycetota; class Actinomycetes; order Streptosporangiales; family Thermomonosporaceae; genus Actinomadura; species Actinomadura sp. NPDC049382. Next base: position 5,932 of record NZ_JBFARO010000040.1, on the reverse strand, counting down.
CGTGGTTCAGCAGCCCGATCTCGTCGTTGCGGGCGCAGTCCTCGGCGTAGCCCTTGGACTTGCGCAGCCAGGTGGAGACCGACTGCCGGTCGCCGGTGCCGTAGTCCGGCCGCGGCGCGTTCGACCACGCCGGGTCGCACCGGAGCGCCGGGACGCTCATCCCGACGCCGCGCGGGTCGAACCCGATGACGTTGTAGGCGTCGCGCATCGGCGCGGAGTTCTGCGCGAACACCCGCGGTCCGAAGAGCGCGCCGCCGCCGCCCGGGCCGCCCGGGTTGACGATGATGTCGCCCTTGGCCGGGCCGTCGCCGGTGTGCGGCGTCTTCGTGAGCTGCACGGTGATCTTCGTGCCGTTCGGCTTGGCGTAGTCGAGCGGCACCTGGAGCTCCGCGCACTGCACGATCTTCGAGACCGGGTACAGGCCGTCGTAGAGATCGTGCACCGTCTGGACGAAGTCCGCGGGGCAGGCGTGCCACTGCGCCGCGGCGGGATTGAAGGCTCCGGCCGTTCCGGCGGAGGGGCCCGCGGCCTGCGCGCTTGTGGCGCCCACGCCGGTGAGGCCGAGCCCGGCCACCGCGGCCACGACAACGATCCTCTTCACATATCCCCCTATCGTGCTGACTCCGGTTGAGTCAGACATACGGGTAAAAGACAGGTGATTCTGGCGTCTTTGCGGCGAGCCTCGACAGGGCCCCTCATGAGTGGATGCCGAATCGTGACAAGATCAGCGGAACTCTGTGACAACCCCGGTCGTCTCCGCGCATGCGAAAGGCCCCGGGTTCGCACCCGGGGCCCTGTTCGGCGCTCGTGCCGGACCGGCCGGCGGCGGCCTGGTCGGCCGGCGACCCTGCGGGTCAGCCGACGACCATGCGGGTCAGCCGACGACGACCTCGGCGCCCGGCCCGCTGACCGAGCCGTCCTCGCCGATCTCGATGCCCATGTCGTCGGCGATGCGCATGGCCTCCTCGATGAGGGTCTCGACGATCTGCGCCTCGGGGACGGTCTTGATGACCTTGCCCTTGACGAAGATCTGTCCCTTGCCGTTGCCGGACGCCACGCCGAGGTCGGCCTCGCGGGCCTCGCCGGGACCGTTCACCACGCAGCCCATCACCGCGACGCGCAGCGGGACGGGGAAGTCCTTCAGACCGGCGGTGACCTGCTCGGCGAGCGTGTAGACGTCCACCTGCGCGCGCCCGCAGGACGGGCACGACACGATCTCCAGGCCGCGCCGGCGCAGCCCGAGCGACTCCAGGATCGCCGTGCCGACCTTGACCTCCTCGACCGGAGGCGCCGACAGCGACACCCGGATCGTGTCGCCGATCCCCTCCGCCAGCAGCGCGCCGAACGCCACCGCCGACTTGATCGTGCCCTGGAACGCCGGGCCCGCCTCGGTCACCCCGAGGTGAAGCGGGTAGTCGCAGGCCGCGGCCAGCCGCCGGTAGGCGTCGATCATCACGACCGGGTCGTTGTGCTTGACCGAGATCTTGATGTCGCGGAATCCGTGCTCCTCGAACAGCGAGCACTCCCACAGCGCCGACTCGACCAGCGCCTCGGGGGTGGCCTTGCCGTGCTTCTCCAGCAGCCGCTTGTCGAGCGAGCCGGCGTTCACGCCGATGCGGATCGGCACGCCCGCGTCCGCGGCGGCGCGCGCGATCTCGCCGACCTTGTCGTCGAACTTCTTGATGTTGCCCGGGTTCACCCGGACGGCGGCGCAGCCCGCGTCGATCGCGGCGAACACGTACTTGGGCTGGAAGTGGATGTCGGCGATCACGGGGATCGGCGACTTGCGGGCGATCGCCGGCAGCGCGTCGGCGTCGTCCTGCGACGGCACCGCGACCCGGACGATCTGGCACCCGGACGCGGTCAGCTCCGCGATCTGCTGGAGCGTGGAGTTCACATCGGCGGTGAGGGTGGTGGTCATGGACTGCACCGAGACCGGCGCGTCGCCCCCGACCGGGACGCTCCCGACCATGATCTGCCGGGACTTGCGGCGGGGCGTGCTCAGGCCCTGCGCCCCCGGCCCGTCCCCCTCGCCGCGGACATTAGGCATTCCCAGTGAAACGCTCATCCCTCTCCTCTGACTTGCGGCCCCGTACAAAGCCTAAGCGCCCCGGGAGGCGGACATGACGCCGCCCGGTATCGAAGAGTGTGCCCATCCGGCCACTCTTCGTGAACATCCCGTGTCACTCCGGTAGCCGGAGCGGGTTGAACAGGTCGGCGAGGATCAGCAGCACCCCGAACCCCACCAGCAGCAGGACCGCCAGGTACGTCAGCGGCAGCAGCCTGGTCATGTCGACCGTGCCCGGATCGGGCCGCCCGCGGACGCGGTTGACGCCCGCCCGGGCCCGCTCGTACGCGACGACGGCGAGGTGCCCGCCGTCCAGCGGCAGCAGCGGCAGGACGTTCAGCGCCCCGAGGAAGATGTTCACCGACACGACCAGCGACAGGAACAGCGCGACCTTGTCGCGGGCCGTGTCCTCGGAGGAGAAGATCTGGCCGGACACCTCGGTCGCGCCGACCACGCTGCCGACCTGGCCGCCGGGCGAACTCTCCCGCTCGGGCGAGAACAGCCGCGGGATCGCGCTCGGCAGGTCCGCCGCGACCTTGCCGATGCCCTCGACGGTCCGGCCGATGCCGCGTCCGGCGAACACCGCCGCGTCCACCGGCCCGGCCCGGTCGTACCCGCCGCCCGCGATCCTCGCGGAGACGCCGACGAACGGCTCCCCGCCCACGTCCGCGAGCGTGACCGGCAGCGTGACCTGCCCGGTGCCCGGCCGCTGGACGGTCACCTTCACCGTCTCCCCCGGCTTCGCCTTCCCGATCGCGGTGGTGAGGTCGTTCCAGTCGGAGACCGGCGCGCCGTTGAACGCGACGACCCGGTCGCCGGGCCGCAGCCCGGCCCGCGCCGCCGGCGAGGGCGGCCGGCCGTCGCCGCAGCCGCCGCGCATCGTGGCCGGGACGCAGGAGGTGACCCGCTCGACCGTGCTGGTCACCGTGCCGGGCCGCGGCTCGCCGATCGTCATGGCCATCGCCATCAGCAGCACGAACGCGAACACGAAGTTCGCGACGACGCCGGCCCCGATGACGATCGCGCGGCGCCCGGCGGGCTGCCGGTAGAACGCGCGGTCCCGGTCGGCGGCGTCGATCTCCTCCAGCGGCGTATAGCCGACGATCTTGACGAAGCCGCCGAGCGGGATCGCCTTCACCCCGTACTCGGTCTCGCCCCGGCGGGTGGACCACAGCGTCGGCCCGAAGCCGACGAAGTACTGGGTGGCCTTCATCCCGAACCGCTTGGCGGTGAGCAGGTGCCCGCCCTCGTGGAGCATCACCGATGCCAGCAGCGCGACGACGAACGCCGCCGCGCCGAGGAAGAAGGCCATCCGGGTCCCCTCGGGCTCGTGCCCGGGGTACCCGGGTCAGTCGGTTCCGGTCAGTTCCCTGCTCCTGGCACGGGCCCACCCGTCGGCCGCGAGGACGTCGTCCAGCGTGAGGTCCCCGGGCGTGCCCGAACCGTGCTCCTCCACTACCCGCGCGACGGTGTCGACTATCCCGAGGAACGGGAGCCGCCCGGCGCGGAACGCGTCCACACATTCCTCGTTCGCGGCGTTGTAAACGGCCGGCACGGTCCCGCCCAGCTCACCGGCGTGCCGCGCCAGCGCGACGGCGGGGAACGCCTCGTCGTCGAGCGGGAACAGCTCCCAGGTGTGCGCGGCCGTCCAGTCGACGCCGGGCGCGGCGTCCGGGACGCGGTCGGGCCAGTCGATGCCGAGCGCGATCGGCAGCCGCATGTCGGGCGGGCTCGCCTGCGCGAGGGTGGCGCCGTCGGTGAACTCGACCATCGAGTGGATGACCGACTGCGGGTGCACCATGACCTCGATCCGGTCCATCGGGACGTCGAACAGCAGGTGCGCCTCGATGACCTCCAGCCCCTTGTTGATCAGGGTCGCGGAGTTGATGGTGACGACCGGGCCCATGTTCCACGTCGGGTGGTTCAGCGCCTGCTCGGGCGTGACGTCCCCGAGCTCGGCGCGGCTCCGCCCGCGGAAGGGGCCGCCGCTGGCGGTCAGCACGAGCCGCCGCACCTCGTCCGCGCGCCCGCCGCGCAGGCACTGGGCGAGCGCCGAGTGCTCGGAGTCGACCGGGACGATCTGCCCCGGCCGCGCCCGCTCCTTCACCAGCGGGCCGCCCATGATGAGCGACTCCTTGTTGGCGAGGGCGAGCGTCCGGCCGGCGTCCAGCGCGGCCAGCGTCGAGGCGAGGCCGAGCGCGCCGGTCACCCCGTTCAGCACCACGTCGCACCGCCACGCGGCGACCTCGGCGACCGCGTCCGGGCCCGCGACGATCTTCGGGATGGCGAAGTCGCCGGAGGCGTAGCCGCGGCGCTTGGCCTCGGCGTAGAACGCGAGCTGCAAGTCCTGGGCGGCGGACGCCCTGGCGACCGCGACGATCTCGGGCCGGAACTCCAGCGCCTGCGCGGCGAGCAGCTCCACCCGCCCGCCGCCGGCGGCGAGCCCGGTCACCCGGAACCTGCCGGGGTTGCGGCGGACCACGTCCAGCGCCTGGGTGCCGATCGAACCGGTGGAGCCGAGGACGACGACCTCGCGCGCGGCCGCGCCGCCGCCGGAGGTGTCGGTGCTTGAGGGAGACATCACGGCTCCATTCTCGGGCACCGGCCCGCTCAGGTCTCCCCCGCGTCGTAGGCGCGGCGCGCCCGCTCCACCTTCTCCAGGTTCTCGGCGGACCATTCGGACAGCGAGGCGAACAGCGGCGCCAGGCTGCGCCCCAGCTCGCTGATCTCGTACTCGACGCGCGGCGGGACCTCGGGGTGGTAGGTGCGGACCACCAGCCCGTCGCGCTCCAGCCGGCGGAGCCGCTGCGTCAGCACCTTCGGCGTGATCGTCGCGATGTGCCGCTGCAGCTCCACGAACCGCTGCCGCCCGTACTCGTGGAGCGTCCACAGGATCGGGGTCGTCCAGCGGCTGAACACGATGTCGACGACGGGCGCGACCGGGCAAGCCAGCTCGGGGTCGACGATGTCCTGGGTGCGGGTGTCGGCCACTGGGTCCTCCGGGCGGTCGCCTTCTGCCGGGTTCCGACTGTATCCGCCGGATCAGCGGGCGCGCGGCAGCCGGAGGACGAGGCGCGCGCCGTAGGCGCCGTCGGCGACGTACAGGTCGCCGCCGTGGGCGACGGCGATCTGCCGCGCGATCGGGAGCCCGAGGCCGCTGCCGCCCTTGTCCCGGCTGCGCGCCGCGTCGAGCCGGGCGAAGCGCTCGAAGACCCGGTCCCGGTCGTCGAGCGGGATGCCGGGGCCGTCGTCGTGCACCTCGACGACCGCCTCCTCGCCGAGGCCGCGCGCCACCACCTCGATCCGCCCGGCGGCGTAGCGCTCGGCGTTGGTGAGCAGGTTGCCGAGGGCGCGGTCGAGCCGCGACCGGTTGCCCATCACCTCGATGCCCGGTTCCGCCTTCACGGTCACCGGCACGGCCGGGGACCGCCGGGCGACCAGCCGCTCCACCAGCGCGCCGAGGTCCAGGCGCTCCCGGGCGGGCAGGTCGCCGGAGTCGAGCCGGGCGAGGACGAAGAGGTCCTCGACGATGCGGTGCAGCCGGTCGACGTCGTCCAGGGCGTGCTGCAGCATGTCGCGGAGCTCGGCGTCCTCGGGGTCGCCCAGCGCCAGCTCGATGCTGGTCCGCAGGCCCGCGAGCGGGGTGCGCAGCTCGTGCGAGGCGTCGGCGATGAAGGCGCGCCGCTGCGCGGCCGAGGTCTCCAGCCGGTCGAGCAGCAGGTTGATCCGGCCGGCCAGCCGCTCGACGTCGTCGCCGGTGGCGGGCACGGCGACGCGGCAGCCCGGCTCGGCGGCGGGGAGCTCGGCCAGTTCCTCGCGGAGCCGCCGCACCGGGCGCAGCGCCCGCGCGGCGGCGCGGCGGGC